>JANNYO010000629.1:0-6336 GCA_031410115.1 Rhodanobacteraceae bacterium
TGGACGGCATAGACGACATAGAGAACGGCCTCATAAACTTGTCCGATGGTGGCCCAACGATCTTCGCCAGCATCGAGAAAGACGCGTGCCGCGTCCTCGAACGCTACGCCGTGCTTATGTAGATTACGCGCCGCTTTGGCAGCGTCCCATTCGAAGTTCAGCGTCATAATGTAGATTCTTTTTGTAGTTACGGTGACAGCAGATTTTTGCCTTGCGTGCGGTGAATCCATTACCGATATGGCGGGAACCGAGCGGGTGATGCGGGAAATGCAGGCGTTCAACAAGCAGATTAATGCGGCTATTGTCGACCCGAGCTTCATCGTGCAGGTGCGCAAGAAGCTGAATCTGGGGCAGCGCGAAGCCGGGGAAATCTTCGGCGGCGGCATCAATGCTTTTTCGCGCTATGAGAATGGCAAAACCAAACCGCCGCTTGCGCTAGTGAAATTGCTGAAAGTGTTGGATCAGCACCCGGACTTGTTGCATGAGGTGCGCACAGCCTAACGGCACGGCGTCTTCAAAGTGGTGACGTGACCAGCACGCCGGCGCGCACCCGGATGTCACCCGCTCATCAAGGAGGCAAACCGTAATTCAAGGCCGCAACATATCCGCCTGTCTCAGCCCCACGGCATCACTACAACCTTGGAAAACAAACCGGGAGTACGTGAATGCTTGACCCAATACGTTTTGGATATACAATGTTTCTACATCACGAGGCAAAGGGTTATGACCGCGACCAAAGTTCAAAAATGGGGAAACAGCATGGCGTTGCGCATTCCGGCGACAATGTTACGCAGCTTGGGCCTTGCCGAAGGGCAAGCGGTAGCGTTGTCCGTCGAAGCGGGTGCGCTAGTGGCCAGACCTACGCAAAAACGATATACCCTGGCCAGTTTGCTTGCCGAATGCGATTTTTCGAAGCCTATGACGGCAGAAGAGCGCGAATGGCTTGACGCAACGCCTGTTGGCTTGGAAGAAGTCTCGCCGCAAGGCGACACGGAAAAACAAGTTTGATGCGCTGCCCCAAACGCGGCGACATCTGGCGAGTGACTTTGGACCCGGTTGCGGGCAAAGAGCAGGAAGGGTTTCGTCCAGTTTTTGTCGTTTCAGAGGAGGCTTTCAATCGTTCCGGTTTGACGGTGATTTGCCCGATTACGCAAGGCGGTAATCAAACCCGATTCGCTGGTTTTGCAATTTCAATGATGGGTGCTGGAACAGAAACTCAAGGCGTCGTTATGAGCAACCAGATGCGAACGATTGATGTTGCAGCGAGGCACGGCAAATTTGTTGAGAAAGCGCCGGATTTCGTGACCAGCGAAGTTTTGGCAAAGCTGCAAGCCATCGTCGAATAGTGGGAGTTTTTTCAGACGTTGTTCGCACTAAAAGTCACAGTCGGTATGTGCAACACATCCATTTCGTCTACGTTTGTAAAAAACCAGGTATGCCACGTCGCCGTAACAGAATGAATAACCACCTCGCCACACTACTTCCCTAAGCCTATTTTATGCGCCTCTACTTACACCCCGACAATCCGCAGCCCCGTGGCATCGCGCAGTTAGCCAGCGCGCTGTTGGATGGCGCGTTGATGTGCTACCCAACCGATTCAACCTATGCCTTTGGCTGGCTGCCCGGGCAAAAAGCGCCGGCGGAGCGCGTCGCGCGAATTCGCAAGCTTTCTGGGCGACATCTTTATGCGCTGGCGTGCCGCGATCTCAAGCAAGCCAGTGAATTTGGCAAAATGGATAATCGCGCGTTTTCAATCGTCAAAGCGCATACGCCGGGGCCATACACTTTTATTTTGCCAGCGACGTCACTATTACCCAAACGACTCGTCGATGAAAAACGCCGCACTATTGGCATTCGCATCCCACAAAATAACGTTGTACAGGCACTACTTGCCGCGCTCGACGAGCCGCTGATGACCAGCTCGCTCAGCCTGCCCGCTGGCATGGATGCGTTTTATACCGTTGATGAGCTGTGCGACGAATTCGAGCATCAGGTAGATTATTTTGTTGATGGTGGCCACGTCGGGTACGAGCCGACGTCGTTGATTGATTTAACCGGCAGCGATGTCAGCATCGTGCGGATTGGCAAAGGCTCGGTTGAACGGCTATGAGTGTTGACGTTGATGCTCGTCCAATCGCCACGCCCACCGCACCGCAACAGGCAGAAATTCCGTTCGCTATGGTGCGTGGTCAGCCTTTTTTTGAGCCGCCGAAAGATTTGTACATTCCACCCGACGCGCTGGAAGTCATTTTAGATGCCTTCGAGGGCCCGCTGGATTTGCTGCTGTATTTGATTCGTAAGCAAAATTTAGAAATTCTCGATATTCCGGTGGCGGAAATTACGCGGCAGTACATCGGCTATATCGAACTGATGCAAGATTTGCGCTTTGAGCTTGCCGCCGAATATCTGGTGATGGCAGCGATTTTGTGCGAGATCAAATCGCGCCTGCTTTTACCGCGTCCACCTTCGGAGGCGGGCATAGAAGAAGATCCGCGCGCCGAGCTTGTGCGCCGCTTGCAAGAATATGAGCGCTTTAAGAAAGCCGCGCAGGATATTGATGCGTTGCCCCGCTTGGAGCGCGACTTTTTAGTCGCTCACGCAGACGTGGGTGATCGCAAGGCGGTGGTGATTCCGCCTGAGCTTGACCTGAAGGAGTTGTTGCTGGCGCTCAAAGAAGTCTTGCATCGCGCCGATCTTTTCACGCACCATCTGATCTCCCGCGAACCGCTCAGCGTTCGTGTCCGCATGAGTGAGCTACTTGCCGAGCTTGCACACGGTGAATTCCGTGAGTTTATTTACCTTTTTGATGCCGCTTTAGGTCGTCGAGCGATTGTTGTTACGTTCTTAGCCATACTCGAGCTCAGCAAAGAGGGCCTTTTGGAAATTGTCCAAGAGGGATCGTTAGAACCGATTTACGTCAGAATTCCAGCATCAGCTTCTGAAAACGACGTGTAAGCAAAATCCATAAATACTGTATATGCCGAACCGTATTCGCCGGGCGCTTTGCCGCTTGCGTACCCAACTTGTTTCCCGTGTCGCCTATTCGGCGAGACTTGTTTCCCGTGTCGCCTATTCGGCGAGACTTGTTTCCCGTGTCGCTGTCGCGAGACTTATTTGATAACCCAACCGCTTAAATTCATCCTAGAAGCCGCCATTTTGGCGGCGCATCAACCTTTGTCGATTGAGCAGCTATCTGAGCTGTTTGACGAAGCTGTGCGCCCACCCCACACGGAATTGGCGCAAACGTTGGAACTATTGGGTGCTGACTGCTGCGATCGTGGTGTCGAGTTGGTCGAGGTGGCGTCGGGTTTTCGCTACCAAATCAAAACCGCCGTCTATCCACACGTGGCTAAACTGTGGACCGAGCGCCAAAGCAAATATTCGCGTGCGCTGTTAGAAACACTTTCTTTGATTGCCTATCGCCAGCCGATTACGCGCGCTGAGATCGAAGCCGTGCGCGGCGTGGCGGTGTCATCGCATATCGTGCGCACCTTGGAAGAACGCGAATGGATCCGCGTGGTTGGGCACCGCGAAGTGCCTGGGCGGCCTGCTTTGTTTGGCACCACGCGCGGTTTTTTGGACTATTTCAAGCTGAAAAGCTTAGAAGAATTACCCACTTTGAGTGAAATAAAAGACTTAGACGATCTAGCACCTGAACTTGATTTCGCACGCGAAATTGTTTTGACGACCAATCCAGACGACCCGACGACACAGCAAACCAGTCAGCTAGACGACCGGCCGGTATCTAACCCAGTTGAATCTGAAATCGACGAAAACCCCGTGCTGGAAGCCGACATTGACGCGCTTGAAATTGCCCTAGATGCACGCCTACGCCCGGCAATGGATGCGCCTGATCTGCCCAACCTGCCCGCAAACACCGAAGCAGACACTGAAATAAATACCGATACCCAAATTGATGAATCTTCCAATCAAAGCTAAAGCCCCAAGAGCGAAACGCGCACCCGCCATCGCTAACGACGCCGACACCGCCGAAACCGCCGCCAAAGTCGCGAAAGTCAGAGCACCAAAAGTCTCGCCGCAAGGCGACACGGAAAAGCAAGTCTCGCCGCAAGGCGACACGGAAAAGCAAGTCTCGCCGCAAGGTGACACGGAAAAGCAAGTCTCGCCGCAAGGCGACACGGTAGCAAAAGTTGCCAAAGCTAAAGTCGCTAAAACCAAAGCCGCCAAAGTTGCGCCCTCAGCCGACACGGCGTCACGCGACCTGGATAAACCGACCTCGGCATTCGCTGACGATGTGAAAACGGTGGTTGCGACGCCGCCAGCCCAAACGCTGAACCTAGACATCAGCGACAACCGCAAAACGCTCAGCATCAGCCGCAGTGCCGAAGCGCTTGAGCTGCGAGAACGCCTGCAGAAAGTGTTGGCGACCAGCGGGCTTGGCGCGCGCCGGGGTTTGGAAGAGCGCATTTTAAAGGGCGAAATTACCCTCAATGGCGCGGTGCCGGAATTGGGATCGCAGGTCAAAGTTGGCGACCGGATCGGTGTGGACGAACGCGTGTTTGTCGTCAAAATGCAGGAAGGCGATTTTGGCCGCATTTTGCTCTATAACAAACCCGACGGCGAAGTCACCACCCGTCACGACCCCGAAGGCCGTAAAACCGTATTTGAGGTGCTGCCACGTTTACGCGGCTCACGCTGGATTGCAGTTGGGCGATTAGACATCAACACCCAGGGCTTATTGGTGTTTACCACCAATGGCGAGCTGGCGCAGAAACTGACGCACCCGGAAAATGAGCTGGAGCGCGAATATCTGTGCCGCGTGCACGGCGAGGTGACCGAGGAAATTGTCGCAAAATTACTTGGCGGCGTTGCGTTAGAAGACGGCCCCGCCGCCGTTACCCTGATTGAATCGATGGATTCCGCCGGTGGCAGCAACGAATGGTGGCGCGTGGTGATTAAAGAAGGCCGCAACCGCGAAATTCGACGCCTATGGGAAGCGGTTGGCTTACAGGTCAGTCGCCTTAAACGCGCCAGCTTTGGCCCCTTCACGCTACCCAAAGGCTTAAATCGCGGGCAATTAGCCGAGCTAGACGCCGCCGACACGCAAAAAGTGTGCGTCGAAATGGGCATCTCACAAAACCCAAGCCAGCTTATCGCCGAGGATGAAGCCGCCAGCCGGCTGCGGCGTAATCGCGTTGCCGGTGAGGGTGTAGAAGGCAAAAAGCGCTTTGTCGCTGCAGGTAAAGGCAAAGCTGAAGCATTTTGGACCGGCGAACGCGGCTACGGCGGTGCAGGCAGCAGGCCGATGCGCGCTGGCGGCGGCGAATTTGATTTAGGCGCCAGCACCGGCAGTGAACGCCCACGCGATGGCCGCGCGAAGCGCGGCAAAGGCATGATGCGCGGCAAACCGGGAGCCGGGCGCACGCCGTTTGTCGGGCCAATGGGCATGTCCAGCTTCGATGCGAATATACAAAATCTCAATGGTCCAAACACCGGTGGCCTAAACACCGGGGGCCCAAACTCCCGTGGCCCAAACTCCCGTGGCACGAACTCCCGTGGCCCGCGCGGCGGCAGAGCCCCGGGCGCGCCGGGTGCGAACCCGACCACCGGCCCACGCAATGATCGCCGCGGCCAACGGCGCGGGCCAAATCCAAACGCACCGATGCTCGATCAAGACGGCGCGCCGGTTTTAAATAGCGACGGCACACCCCGGTTTATGCCGCGCGCAGAAAACGCGCAGCCGCGAAACAATCGGCGACGCGGTCGCAGCGGGCCACGTCCAGACGGCGCAAATCGCCCGCCGCGCCCTGAAGGCGAAGCGCGCGGCCCGCGTCCAGAGCGCGACAATGATCCGAACACAAGCGCACGCGATGCCGGTGCGCCGGCACGGAACGCGAATGACCGCCATGGTGGGCGCGGACGTGATCGGGGCCCTGACCGAGATCGCGGTAGTCGGGATCGCGGCGACCCAAATCGCCAAACCGGCGAAAACCGCATTGCTGACGTTGGCAACCGCATCGGCGAAAGCGTCGGGCGCAAACGGGTAGGCTTTATGCGGGGCGCGCTTGGCACCGCAGAAACCTATGATGCGCGCTCGATTCACGCCGACAGTGAAGATTTCGGCAACCGTATCGCAGGTACACAACCGCGCTTGGCGCGCCCCGACAATAGCGCGCGCGCCAACCGCCCGCCGCGCAGCTTTTCGGGCCCGATGGATAACGCATACCCACGTGAACATGATGCCGCGCGCCCGGAAGTCGATGGCAACAGCGCACGCCCAGATGACAACCGACAAGCCCGTACACCCGGAATCAATCCAAATCCGCGTAATCCGAGCAATCCGAGCAATCCGAACAGCCGAGGCCGAGGCCGAGG
>JANNYO010000630.1:0-4670 GCA_031410115.1 Rhodanobacteraceae bacterium
CAGTAGTCAATTTAGCCGCCATCGCGACAGCGGGTAGTTGTAATACGGCGGGAAATCGCGCATGGGTGCGTGAGGGAATGCAAGGAATAGTGCCTGACGTAGGGGCTCTAGTCGGGACTAGCCCAATCCCTCCGGCACCTACGGCAGGATCTCAGCGTCAGCGGGCATTTTACTTTACTTACATTGGCCCCAAAACTGGGGCTGGGGGAAAGCCGACTCTATTGGAAATGTATGGGCATCCAGGCACACTGACTGCCGCTGGCAATTTAGACGCCGCTTCGGTGGTCGCTGGTAATGCAGCAAAGTACAACCGTATGAAGTATGTCGCTCACTTAGTAGCGACGGATGCGGATAGTCAGAAAAATTTTGCAAATTGGTATACCTACTATCGAACCCGCAACCTAATGGGCCGCACTGCTGCTACCGTCGCTTTCTCTCAATTACCGCCGAATATTCGGGTGGCTTGGCAGGGGCTAAATGGTACTGTCATAAGTCCGTCTAATACGGAGATCAAGAGGTTTGGCCCCGCAAGCCCACCTGCGGAATTACAGCAACAACGCGTAAATTTTTTTAAGTTTATGCATGAAATTCTTGCGCCGTTAGGAACTCCAACTCGGGCCGCTGCAAACCGCGTGAGGCAATTTCTTGACGAAACCAACACCAACACCAAACCTGCTTCTTTTAATGTTAAAAACCCTTATTACGATCTAGAGATTTCGACGGACACTGGCATCCCAACAACAGTAAGTTGCCGTCAGAACTACCATATGGTTTTTACAGATGGTGGTTGGAAGGACGACGTCGGTGCGTTCGACGGACTTAACTATGATCAAAACTCTCCAACGGTAGCACCTTTACCGACGACGTATGAAAGTTCGCTCCGTCCCGCTGTTCCTTCGAAAGGAGTTTTCCCCAGTGGAATTGACACTAAGATTGTAGAAAGCGGTCCTACTCAAGGTTCTAAAGGCGGTTACGCTGATTTGGCTTTCTATGGCTGGGCGACCGATTTACAGCCCAGCCTAAACAATAATGTTGCGCAATTTTTAGACGACCGCAGTTTGTTAGTTGGTTTGCCTAGTCCTGTACCACCTTTGCCAGTAGATCGATTTGCTATTCCGCAGGTCTACTGGAATCCAAAAAACGATCCAGCTACGTGGCAACACGTCGTTCAATTTGTTGTCGCTTTTGGTCTGACCAGTGGTTTAGATTTCCCAGGTGATTTAAACAATCTACGCACTGGCACGAAAGTTTGGAGCGATTGGCTTGGTACGACGGGCGAAAATGGCGATGACTTTCAAAAGGTTGACGATACTTGGCATGCAACGCTCAACAGTCGCGGTGAATTACTGAGCGCCAATAATCCGCAGGAAGTGGTGCAGCAAATGAATCAGATATTTCAATCTATTGCTGATCGATCGGCTTCGGTTTCGGCTGTTTCTGTGTCGTCCAGCCTTTTGACGACTGCCTCGCTTTCTTTCCAAACATTTTTCAATGCCAGCTCGTGGACGGGAACAGTGCAGGGCAAACGTCGCCAGGCCAACGGACTATCCGATTTAGTGGTGTGGGATGCGGCCTGTTTGCTTGATGGTGGGTCTTGTTCGGCTATAAGCACCAATCCAACTTTCCCAATACGGAGTCCAGCGGACAGGAAAATTTTAACGTCGAGCGGTACTGGTGGTGTTGATTTCAACTGGGCCTCACTTTCGCTAAGTCAGAAAACTGCTTTGAACGTAGATTTTGATAACAACAAAGCGGTGGATGCATTCGGGCCTGATCGCGTTGACTATATCCGTGGAGAACGTGCGCTGGAGGGATCTAGATTTAGATCGAGGGCTTCGGTTTTCGGTGCCGTTGTAAATTCGAACGCTCTAGTTGTCGGCGGCGCAACCGATACTTATTGGCGTGCCAATCAAAACCCGTTGCGGCCACTTTTGTTTCCAACTGGTGCGACTACACAAGGGCCCGAAGTAAAAGGTGTGGCTGACGCACTTGGGATTTATCCTCCAGGAAGTTTTCTCAGACATGTTGAAGACATAAAGAACCGTCCGGCAACTGTATACGTGGGGGCTAACGACGGGATGTTGCACGCATTAGACTCTGAGACAGGGAAAGAGCGCTGGGCGTTCGTGCCAAACGCTGTTTATAAAAATCTAGCTCGGTTAACCTCCAAATCAAATTTGTTTACGCAGAGCTATGTGGACAGCACCCCCGTTGTGCGAGAGGTATACACGGGCGGGAGGTGGCGTACGCTGCTGGTTGGTGCTTTGCGCTTGGGCGGGCAAGGCGTTTATGCGCTTGACATAACTAATCCTGACCCGAACGCCGTAACGCCGAGTGATCGGGTGCGTTGGGAGTTCAATGACGGGAGTGATTCGGATCTCGGGCTAACCTACGGAAGGCCAATAATTGCCCGCGTTCGAGGTAAGTGGGCTGTAGTAGTGCCTGGCGGCTACAACGCTGATGACATTAAAGAAGGCGTTAATGCCGCATCGGGCTCTGGTCGATCAGTGCTTTTTGTTCTGGATGCTGAGAACGGATCGCTCATTCGGAAGTTTACTGCGGCTGATTTTCCAGGATCTGACGCAAATTCAATCGGTCTTTCCTCAATAGTAGGGGGCGATTATGTTTTTGACCCAGGCCTTTCTACAGGCCCTATGCAAGTAGTTGCGCCAGGATTACCAGCCGGTGGTGACCCGTTCCGGCGAACGCAGGATCAAGTTATGGATAATGCGTTTGCGGGCGACAATCAGGGAAATTTGTGGCGTTTTAATTTTGAAAATAATTCGCCAGCCATGTGGACGGTCAAAAAATTCTACAGTGGCGATGGAAATCCAATCACCGCACAACCTCGGATTGCGACTGCGGATGGCTATGCAGTAATTGGGTTTGGCAGTGGGCGCTTTGTCGCTAAGAATGACCGAACCATCGTCACCAAGCAAAATCTTTATGGTATCTATGACCCAGGCCCAAATTATGGCGGGATAATTGGAAAGGCCGCTTTGGTTCCGCAAGTTATTACAACCGGTATAGTCAACAACCGTGTAGTTACTTACTCCACAGATAACCCGGTTCCAGCGCCAACAAAGTTTGGTTGGTTTGCCGAGTTGCCTGGAACGGGTGAGCGGTCAATCGTTGCGGCGACTTATTTGATAACGCCATCCAGATTAATTTTTCCTACTTTTACTCCAAATGGAGATCCGGCAGCCGCTAATGATCCATGTCAAGACGCTTCGATAAGTACGCTGTATGTGCTGAATCCGGCAAACGGTGGCCCTGCACGTTCGGAGGGCTTCGCAGCATTTGATGTGAACCGTGATGGGTTTATTAACGAGGGTGATAATCCAACAGTGTCCGGTTTCCAAATCCCTGGATTCGTCGCAGGCGCTACTCCGGTAAACCAAGCTGGCGGAGGGGAGTTTTCGGTGTTAGGCATCGCTCAGGAGGCAACAGGGTACGCTGCTGGCTCAGTGTTTTCAAACCAGTGTGGTGGCCTAGAACAACCTGAGTGCGTTTGTGATGGGCCTGGCAAACCGCCCTGCGCTTGCGGTCCACCGCCACCAAACGGTCGAGTCGCTTGTCCTCCTTGCGTCAAAATCGTTACCGACCGGAAATCTCAGCGCCAATGCCCTGGTGAAGGATTAACCCAGCCGCTTTGGCGCCGCACTAATTCCCGTGATCTTCCAGCTTGGGATCCAAATGAACGTAATTAACTTAAAAATGAAACATGCGCTCGGATTTACCCTAATAGAATTGATGATCGTCGTGGCAATTATTGCGATTTTGGCGGCAATAGCATTGCCTGCTTACGGCCGTTATGTACAAAGATCGCGACGTGTCGAGGCGAAAACAGCTCTCAACTTCGTGATGCAGGCGCAGGAACGGTTCAATAGCACCTACAATAGTTACAACTCCGTCTTGGTCGGTGCACAGCCCGGTGGATTGGGATTGGTTGTGAACTGTGGGGGCGGGATCAATTCGGAAAACTGTTTTTATTCAATCACCACAGAAGCGGTAGTTGGCGATCAAAATGTGACGCTGGTTGCGACGCCCGTAGGCGCGCAGGCTACGGATGTTTGCGGCATATTGAAGCTTACGGCAGCGGGGGTTAAGACATTCGCTGGGGCCGCCACAAACGGGCCTTGCTGGTAGTTCTAAAAGCATCAACCCAAAAACGGCGGCCCGAAAGCCGCCGTTTTTCTTGTTGCAGCTGCACACATTGGAGAATCAGTTTGTGCTGCCGGTGGAAAGCCGCAGTGGTGAGGGAATCGCGTGTTGGTCTGGGGCTGTTGTTGGCTGGCGCTGGGTGGTGCGTCAAGCGCGCGATGCCTGGGTGAAGCGGGTTTGCCAGTGCAATAATTGCGATGGGCGTAAGCCGTAGCGGGCCAGCACGCCTTCATGGATATGGCGCAATTCGTCGACCAAAAGCGCAGCAAGGTGTTGCTGGTCTGGTGCATTAACGGTGCCAGCGTAGCGTTTGATCAGCGTAAGCGGCTCAATTTCTGGCTGAGTGATGATCTCGAAAATCACCTGTTTAATAAGCTGTCGGTGTGCAAGGAGCACTGGGTCAGGCGCGGATACATCTTGCTTGACAGCCAGATATTCCTTGGTTCAGCGCAACTAAGTCGTTGAATTTACTGGGGTGCTAAAAATTGGATGGCCGAAAATTGGGG
>JANNYO010000631.1:0-1836 GCA_031410115.1 Rhodanobacteraceae bacterium
AGATATATGTGTTTCGTGAAGGTCGTGTTGGATGTGATGGGCGTTTCAGTTTGGTTTAATTGAGCCGGAAATCGTTTACACAGACCTTAGGCACTGAATCGAGACGCGCGGCAAAACGTGAAAGCGATATCCTCACCCGCCAAGTTCGACATTGCGCTTTGACGGACGGACACGTTTTTTAAGGAATGCTTGATGCTAAAAACACTACAACTCACTAATTTCACTGTGTTTTCCGATGTAAACCTTCGTTTCTGTCCTGGTGTCAAAGTGCTCGAGTTTCGAACGTATGTTCAGCGAAATCACGCACTTTCGGGGCGTAGAGTTTAAAAACAGAACTTGTAGGAATAGCCGCCATGATCCTTCCAATCATTTTTGTCGCCGCCTTGACCAGCGCTGCGCCTGCATCGCCCGCCGCAACTACACGTGACTGCGTGACCACGCACGCGCTGCGCAGCACGGCGGTGCTAGATGATAAAACCATTTTGTTTCAGCTGCGCGATGGCAGTGTTTGGAAAAACACGCTTGATTTTAGCTGCCCGGCGCTGGGATTCACTGAAGCTTTTAGCTATGAAATTAACGGCTCGCAGCTGTGTGATTTGGACACGATCAAGGTGTTTGAACCCTACGGCCCGCAGGGCGCTAGCTGTGGACTGGGCAAGTTTGAACGCCAAGTTGGCACGATGCGCGAATTGCGCGCAGCGGCGCGGGAACAAAAACGCCTGCGCAAGTAATGATGAGTCTCGCCGCAAGGCGACACGGCAGATGAGTCTCGCCGCAAGGCGACACGGCAGATGAGTCTACCAAGCGGCGCAACATGCGCTGGCACGGCGCACCGTATTGAGATGAATCTCGACGATATCGCTAACCTCAGGTGCATAACCACCGGCCATGGCGACAGCAACCGGCACCCGGCGCGCCAAACAGGCGTCAAACACGATTTGATCGCGCTGCGCCAACCCGGCTTTGCTCAGCTTTAAAAATCCTAAACGATCCAACTCGTATGGGTCGGCGCCGGCTAAATAAATCACGGCACCTGGACGCGCAAGTGCAAAGGCGCGCGGCAGATGTAAGTTGAGTTGCGCCAAATACTCCGCGTCGTTGGTACCGTTGGGCAAGTCGACATCAAGATCACTTTGCTGCTTCACCGCTGGATAGTTGCGCGCACCATGCATGCTAAAGGTGGTGATGCTTTCGTCCGATGCACACAGTGCGGCAGTGCCGTTGCCCTGGTGCACGTCCAAGTCCACGATCAACACCCGCTGCACCAAACCCGCCGCCTGAGCCGCGCGCGCGGCAATCACCGCATCATTAAAAATGCAGTAGCCGCCGCCCGAATCAAAAAATGCATGGTGTGTGCCGCCGGCCAAATTGACTGCCACGCCTTCCCCACTCAAGGCGTCAAAAAGCGCAGCTTTGGTGGCGCCACTGACGCGACGCGAGCGCTCGGCCATCTGCGGGCTCCAGGGAAAGCCAATTTTGCGCTGCTCAAGCGCACTCAAGCTGCCAGTCAACACCCGTGCGATATAGTCTGGGCAGTGCACGCGCGCCAAATCAGCATCATTTGCGCGTTCGGGTAGGCACAGGCGAATGCCGTCTTCAGCCGCGCCTTTTTCCAACGCTAACTGCGCCACCGCCGCACGCAGCAACACATATTTTTGCATCGGAAACGAGTGGTTCTCCGGCAAGGGCAAAGCAAAGGTATCGCAATAGTAGACGTGCATTTAACCTAGATCCGGCAGTTGGACGAACAAGAGTGTGCGTTTTTTTGGCGTTCCAGCGAGGCATGAGGAGGCGGCATGCTCATTGCCTGCAACGACGAAATAACGAAGCTGGGGC
>JANNYO010000632.1:0-7483 GCA_031410115.1 Rhodanobacteraceae bacterium
CCGGTGGTTTTGAGCTCTGCCTGCGCGCTTACGGTAAGCGCTAAGGCCAGGCAAAGCGCTAGGTGTTTGCTGGAAGTTGCTTTAACGCGGCGCCGCTTGCACCAGTGCACGTAGGGTTGCGACAAAGCGCGCATTTTGGAAATTGTCACCGTTCGCCACCGAGGTATTTAAGTTGTCGATGAGGATATCAAGCCTGTCGGCATTGGCTTTGTCAATTGCGCCGCTGGCTTCAAAACCGGTCACCACGCTTTGCGCAGCGAGTGCCGCTTGCTCGGCACCGGCGAAGTCGCGATAGTCACCCGCTTCGGCATCACGCAACAGGCTAGCCAGCACTTTGCCTAAAGAGGCGCTCTCAAACGGAAACGCCGACACTTTTGCTAAGTTTGCTTCGATCGTGCCTTTCAAGGAATTTGCCGCGCTTGTGGTGGCGTCACGGCTGACCGTCGTCGCACGGTGCAGGGCACGGGTTTGCTCGCGCAATCTTGCCCCGGCGGATGCATCTACAACATTCAATACGTGGCGGAAGGTGACCAAATTTGCGTCATTCAAACGCACCACGCCCGGGCCCACGCCCGTGCTTGGCCGCTGCGCCCAGGTATTGCCGCCCATGCGCTTGTGGCAGGCGTGGCAATCAAACAAAACCAGTTCTGGGAAAATTCCGGCCCAGGCGGTTTTATTGTCGGTCAGCTGCTCGAGTAAATTTTTTGCTGCAACCCCTTGGCCCAACGCCCAATCACGCGCACCGTTGAATTCACCTTTGCGTGAGATGTAATCCGCGTCGATTACATAATGCGGATTGAGCCAGGTAAAAGTGTCTAGCTCAAATTGCAAGCGTGGGTGACCGGCACCCATAATCTTGTGCGTGATCATGCGATCTTTGGTGCCCATATGGCAGCTCAAACACATCTTCGCGCGCTGTACCGGTTCTTCCGTGGCATACAGGCCGGCTTTTAGATTGTCGCCGTGTGCCACGTTTTTATTGGTGTGTGTACTGATCCAGTTTTCCGACCCGCCATGACAGGCCTCACAGCCCACGCCATCTTGCAGCTGAAATTTTTCACCGCGCAGTGCCACGGGTACGTTGTCGGTGTGGCAATCCAAGCAAACTTGCGCTTTCGTCGCGTCGCTCAAACCTAGCTTGCGCGTGATCGCTTGGCTTTCCGGCTGCTTCAAAATTTCAAAAGCGCGCGCGTGCTTGTCGCTTTCTTGCCAAACCGAAAACTCGTTCTGCATCACGTTTGAATCTTTATAAACCGTGGTGGAGCCATGGCAGGTGCTGCTTGCGCATGAGGCTGCACCCAAATGTTTATGCGCTTGTACTTCAGCGACTGAGCCTGTCACCGAGCCTGCGAGTGCGGTCGTGATGCACATGCCAATCAGCCCGGCAGCAGCAGTGATCGTTCGTGCGAATTTTCCAGGGTGCATGGCAGTGCAAAACATGAGGCAATCCTTAATCTTGGGTTTCACGAAATGAAGGCAGGCGAGGTGTTTCTCTCCGAGCCTCAGCAACTGTGACGGGATTGTGCCAGCATTTTTCAATCACGGAGAAGACGGTAACGATAAATAAACGCGAAACCCATTATTTTGGAAAACCCGCACACGATTCAATTCGCATGCGCTGAACGACATTATGCGTTCGCGACTAGTGCAGCCACACCTCACATGCGCTTGCAATCGCCGCACGACGGTACTATCTCCTGGCCATGACATCTACAACCCAAACCGGCGCTCAAGCGACCGGCACCGACGCGCCTGAGACCAGCGGAAAATCCGAGAAACCCGCCAGCCCAGCGGCGATTCGCCGCGCGCTGAGCATGCTGATGCCGTATTTGTGGCGCTACCGTGGGCGGGTGGCGCTGATATTGCTTAGCTTGAGCATTGCCAAAGTGGCCAACTTGGGCATTCCGATCACTTTCAAGCATCTGATTGATGCGCTTGATCCAAAACTGGCGCCGTTGGCGGTGCCGATGGCGCTGCTGTTGGCTTATGGTGCGCTGCGGCTGTCGGCGACGCTGTTTAACGAGGTGCGCGGCCTGCTGTTTGCCGTGGTTTCTACGCGCGCGCGGCGCGAGGCGGCGCTGAATACCTTTAATCATCTGCACCGTTTGAGTCTGCGCTTTCATCTAGAGCGCAAAACCGGTGGGCTGTCGCGCGCGGTCGAGCGCGGCACCGGTGCGATTGAAGATTTTTTGTATTACGCCACCGTCAGCATAATTCCGATTGTGCTGGAAGTGTCCTTAGCACTCGGCTGGCTGCTGTGGTTTTACCCGGCAAAATTCGCTTTACTGACGCTGGGAACGCTGGTGGTTTATGTCGCCGCAACCCTAAAAATCACCGACTGGCGCACCGCGTATTATCGCGCGGGCAATGAAGCCGATCAGGAAGCAAATAGCTTAGCGGTCGACAGCCTACTGAATTTTGAGACCGTAAAATATTTCAATAATGAAGCCTTTGAGGCCGCGCGCTACGACGTTGCGTTAGCAAAATACGAAAAAGCGGCGCGCAAAAGTTGGCTGACGCTGACGGCATTAAATGCCGCACAAGCCGGCACCATTGCACTGGGTTTGACGGTGCTCATGTGGCTTGCCGCCGGCGAAGTTGCCACTGGCCGCATGAGCGTTGGCGATTTGGTACTGGTCAACACCATGCTGTTACAGCTTTACACCCCGCTGTCGTTCCTGGGCATGATGTATCGCGATGTCAAACAAGCGCTGACCGATATGGAACGCATGTTTGCGTTGATGGATGTTCCGCTTGATGTCAGTGATGCGCCGGATGCAGCAATTTTGGCGGTAAAAGATTTGGCGGCAACGGGGGCGGCGATTGAATTTATCGACGTCGGCTTTGCTTACGATGCCCGCCGGCAAATTCTTAAAAACTTAAATTTTTCGGTGCCCGCAGGTAAAAACGTCGCCGTGGTCGGCCCCAGTGGTGCTGGCAAGTCCACTCTAGCGCGCCTGCTGTATCGCTTTTATGACATCAGCGCTGGCAGCATTCGCATTGCTGGCACCGACGTGCGCGCGCTGACCCAGCTCAGCTTGCGCCAAGCCATAGGCATCGTGCCGCAGGACACCGTGCTGTTTAACGAATCGATCTATTACAACATCGCCTACGGCCGCCCGGATGCCGGCAAAGACGAGGTTTATGCAGCGGCAAAAGCCGCACAGATTCATGATTTTGTTAGTGCGCTACCTGACGGCTATGACAGCAACGTTGGCGAGCGTGGCTTGAAACTATCCGGTGGTGAAAAACAGCGCGTGGCAATCGCACGCGCGATTTTAAAAGCGCCGCCTATTTTGATTTTCGATGAAGCCACCTCGGCCCTTGATTCCACCACCGAGCGTGCAATTCAAAGCCAGCTGGATGCAATCGCAAAAGGCCGCACGACATTGACGGTGGCGCACCGGCTATCCACTGTGGTGAATGCAGATCAGATTTTAGTGTTGGTCGAGGGCGAAATCGCCGAATCTGGCACGCACGAATCGCTGCTGGCGCAAAACGGCGAATATGCCCGCATGTGGGCCTTACAACAGCACGATGCGCTGACTGCGGATGCTTAGCGAACGTGTTTGCCGTGTCGCCTTCCGGCGAGACTTGTTTGCCGTGTCGCCTTCCGGCGAGACTTGTTTGCCGTGTCGCCTTCCGGCGAGACTTATCAAATCAGCGAACTTGAATATCAGCCGTGCGCTCGCCGCGTGCAATTGCGGCGGTTAGGTTCAATAGCCGCCTACGCGCAGATTGCGTGCGGACATGATCGGCACCAAAAACGTTTTGCAGCACTGGAATCGCCGCCGTGAGTTCCACCTTGGCCGCATCCAGGCGGCCGGCAAGCGCTAAGCAGCTGCCGTAATTGCTTTGCGCGTTGCCATACGTCCAGCTGTCTTGTCCCATATTTTCCGCGAAAATCGTTTTCGCTTTGCGAAGCGCTGCGATACCCGCATTGGCATCTTTGAGATCGTCGCAATACAAGCGGCCTAAATTATAAAGAATGAAAGCCGGTTCAGTCGGCGCCAAACCCTGCACCGCGTTTAGCGCCAATTGATAGTGTTTTGCCGCCAACTCAAACTGCTTAAGGTCAGCATAGCCCAGCGCAACAACATTGTGCGCTCGGGCGCGCATATCGCGCATTTCCAGCGGCTTTTCTTGGAATATTTTAAGCGCCTGTAGGCCCAAATTAATCGCTATTTCAATCTTTCCCTGATTGCGCAAATTGCGCGCGCGGCTCACCAGCAGGCTTGCAACCGCAAGCGGGCTGCCGCTCGATTTATAGATATCGAGCGCGCGCATCAGCAGCGTGTCTGACTCGGTAAAACGCGACATACTGGCCAAAATTTCCGCCTTAACCTCAAGCGCGTCAGCAAAATGAATACTGTTCGTACCCTGCTGTGTGGTGATCGCGGTAAGGGCGCGATCAGCGAACGTGAGCGCTTCATTTAACCGCCCGCTATCGCCCAAACAACCGGCCTGGGTGCGCAAAAATTGTGCGCTTTGAAAGCGCGTCAGCGCCGTTTCTAAGGCAGGCTTTTCTGCCAAAAGCATCGCCACACAGCGCTCGTGCGCACCGATTTGAGACAGCGCGCCAAGCTTGCCCTCCAGCACTTTAATTTTTGCCGCCATCGGCAAATTTCGCGCAAGCCGCTCAAGCTGATCAATGCGCGCGTTGACCGCAGCAGAATTATTGAGAATAGCCGACGCCGCTAGCGCTAGCTGGGTGCGTTCAACCGCATTTCCCTCATCTGGCGCCAGCTCAGCCAATACACTGAGCGCGCGTTTCGGCTCGACCAGCGCCAATTGCAGCTTGGCAAAAGCTAGGCGAATCTGGGTGCGCAATTCAGGCTTAAAGTTTGCACGGTCTGCATACGGGCGCTCCAACATTTGGCGCGCAGCGGTGACGTCGCCAAGATTGAGATACACCTCACCCAGCGTTACGCCCAGGCTTTCGCGCACCGCATTTTGCCCAAGAAAACCCTGCTGCAAACGCGCCTTGCCAGCGTCAATCAACTCGCGCGCGGAAAGCTGCGGATTATCCGATTCGGTTGGATCAATCTGCAAAAAGAGCTGGCGCAAAAATTGCGTGGTTTGAGCATCCGCAACGCGTTCGCGCTCGGTCGCATCCAGCCGTGTTTTCAAATTCCACGCCATTGCCGCTAACAGCGCAATTACCGCACTGACCGCGGAGATCGCCAGCCAGTTGCGCCGCGCAGTACGCCGCCAGCTATAGCTCAAATCACCTTTGAGCGCCTCCACGTGTTCGCCCGCCAAATAGCGCACTAAGTCGGCGGAAAGCAGTTCAACCGAGGCGTAACGATCAGTGGGCGATTTACGCAGCGTTTTTAAAACAATGGCGTCTAAATCACCGCGCAGCTGGGCGGCGCTAATTCCAAGCTGCGTCGCCTCGATCGCGCGACTAGGTGCAAGCGGATCCAGTTCACTGATCGCATAGTTAATGCGCGCATTGTGTAAATCGTCATCACGATAGGGCAACCTGCCGCAAAGCAGTTCGTACAAAACCACACCAAGCGCATAGACATCACTTGCTGTTCCCACCTTTTGCGCGCCAATTTGCTCCGGGCTGGCATAGCGCTGGGTCATCGGCGAAAATCCCGTTTCGGTATGCACCGAACCCATTCCGGGCGCATCGCCCAGCACTTTAGCGATGCCAAAATCCAGCACCTTGGGTTCGCCGCTGGCGTTGACTAAGATATTATCGGGCTTGATATCGCGATGCACCACCAAATGCTGGTGCGCATGTGCAACCGCCGCACAGACTTTGACAAACAGCGCCACCCGCGCCTTTGCTGGCAAGCCCAAACGCCCACAATAGCTGTCAATGCGCTCCCCTTCGATGTATTCCATCACCAAATACGGCATGCCGCGCGCATCACTGCCGCCGCCCAAAAGCGTCGCAATATTTGGATGATTTAACGTCGCCAATATTTGCCGCTCGGCCATCAAACGCTGCAACACATGCTCGCAATCGACATGCCCAGGCAGCAGCATTTTCAGCGCCACTTGCTGCTGGAAATCACCCTCTACGCGTTCGGCTAAAAACACCTCGCCCATGCCGCCCGCGCCGATGCGGCGCAGTACACGATACTCCTCGCCCACAATCTGCCCGATCAGTGCCGCAGCGCGCGAATCGGCCCCGGGCTCAGGAATGGCGCAATGCGCGGTTTTTTGATCCGGCGACATTCGAGTGGCTTCAGTTGCCGCGCGACTTTCATCGGCGGGCGAGTGATTCATTTCGTTAGGTTTAGTCATAGTTCTAATTTCAGCGACGAACGATATTCGGTTTGCGGTTTGCGGTATGCGCAACTCGGCAATTGTCGCCTATCTCTCAAGACTTGGTAGCCACATTGAATGCGCGCCATTATCGGCTGAGTCTCGCCGGAAGGCGACACGGAAAGAAGAGTCTCGCCGAATAGGCGACACGGCAAATGAGTCCTACCTCCGTAGCTCGAAAGTGTTTCCGATGCCCGGCTACACCAAAGTACAGGCCGAGATTCGCGCCACCGACAATTTCGGCCTGGTGCGCACCCGCGAGGTGCAAATGGATATTTCCGGTGACGCTGCGCGCGGCACGCGCAAAGTGATTGCACGGCGCTATGAGCCGGAGTGTCTACGTCTGGCCGCACTGGCGCGCATGAATGCCGATCAGTTTTGCGACAACCTAACGTTAACGGGCAAGGGCGTTAGCCTGACACTGGCATTCAGCAGCATCGATGCGAATAAGCGCTATGGCTTCAACTTAAAGCGTGATGTCGCGCATCCTAATCAATGGCAAGCGCTGCGCCCAAGCACCGGCACCGCGCTTTCCATTGACCGTATCAAACAGCAATATTTTAGACGGCTACACGCAGCCGGGCAGCAGCCCCAACAGCCTGTTTCAAGGCACCAACGCGGCATTGAAAATTCGCTTTTTCACGCGTCTGGAATTCAATGTGCCACGCCCTATTGGGTTCCGTAATGGCTTCCCAGTAACGAATGATTTGGACGATGCTGATACTGGGCCAAATGGCCTGCAAAACTTTAAAAATTCCGCTTCGCTCGGCGGCGCGATTGCAACCTACGTGCCCGGTGCGGTCATCGACGGTAGCTTATTTACCGGCAACGGCGCAGAAGGTTGGAACACCGGCTTGCAAACCGCAGGCGGTTACGACGGCGCATTGATCAGCTACGCCGCAGCGTTGGTGCGTTCCAGTAGCTTTTTTAATAACAGTGGCAGTAACGATGGCGGAGCTATCACCTCAGCAATTGACATCGTCAGTACGCCCAACAGCTTTTTGGAGCTGCAAAACTGCGTGCTGTGGGGCAATGTTGCGTCCGATCCCACTTTATTGCGCCGGGCTCAAATCAACGGCGACAATTGGAAGCTGCGCTACAGCAGCGTGCAAGGGCTGCTGACACAGATTTCCGGGGAAGATCCACCCAATCCCGCCAGTTATCCAGGATCTAGAGAGCTCAACCCGTTGAGCGTCAATTT
>JANNYO010000633.1:0-2640 GCA_031410115.1 Rhodanobacteraceae bacterium
CAGAAAAATCACGACGTCTGCCTCTTCGACAGCAACGCGTGCTTGCTTGGCAACATACTCTGCAAGCTCAGAATCCGGCTCGCCGAGGCCGCCGGTATCGACGACAACAAAATGCCGAAAACCATGCCGACAGACACCATATTGACGATCCCGCGTAACGCCGGGCATGTCGCTGACAATCGCATCACGCGTTTTGGTCATAGCGTTATAAAGCGTGCTTTTACCGACATTCACACGCCCAACAATTGCGACCACAGGCAAAATCTCACGGCCTATTGGTTCTTCGACGACGAGATCCGCCGCGTCCATCGCAGCGTTAATTTTATCGTTACGACTGCTCATCTAACGCAATCGATATGCAGCAACGCTGCCGGAGCTACTTTGTGCGATTAACAAATCATCCAACACCGCGGGCGCGGTTGCAAACCGATCACCATCAAGCTTGGTGCGTCCAATCAGAGCACCGGTTTCAATGTTAAGGACGTGCAAATAGCCTTCAAAATCACCGACAATGACCTTGTCAGCCAAAATAACGGGTTTGGTCACGTAGCGATTTAACAGTGCATCTTGCTTCCAAATCTCAGCGCCCGAGCGACGATCCAGCGCAATCACTTGGCTTTGCGAATCCGTCAGATAAACATGGCGCGCATCAACAACTAGACCGGCGACGCTGGGACCTTGATAGGTCCACAGTGTCGAACCTGAGCTACTCGCCACGGCGGACGTCTGCCCGTTGTAACCTGCAACAAATAAATCACCATCCGCAATCACGCTGCCACCATCAATATCGGCAATACGGTCCAATTCATTTCTACCATTGGAAACATTGACCGCTTGTTCCCAACGTAATGCACCGTCGGCTACGTTTAACGCGACGACTTTGCCGCTGTCGCCAGGCACATATACGGTATCCCCTTCAACGACTGCGCCGGCGGTACCGCGCAGGCTGAGCAATGGCACATCACGGTCCATTTGCCAAACTCGCTTGCCAGAGCTTAGGTTCAGTGCCGAAATACGCCCGTCGTTACTGCATACAATCACCAGTTCGCCGGCAAATGCTGGCAGGGACAATACCTCGGAAGTGACCTCGCTGCTCCACAGCAACTCGCCATCTTTTGCGTCAAAAGCGATGACGCTACCATCCAGCGACCCAACCACGACACGCTTACCATCGCTTGCTGGGCCGCCAGAAAGTCGAACCTCTACCGATTTACTCCAAAGGGTTTTGCCGCTACTTCGATCAACTGCGCGCACTTCGTTTAGGCCAGCTAGAAATATTTGCCCATCAACAACTGCAGGCGTTAAATGCTCGCCGCGCTCTGCACCATCGGTTTTTACTTGACTCGCCCATACACGTTGGAAACTGCTGGTAGAAACGATGTTGTTTAGCTCTTTTGGAATCGCAACATTGTCTTTGGACTTCGTTTTTCCGCTGCAAGCGGCCAAGCTAAGCAAGCCGATAAACACGGCTGCGGCAATTCGCGCACTGCGCATAGTTAAAACTCCATTCGATAAATGAGCTGAAAGTAGACTTGGGCAAACGCGCGCCACAAACATACGTTTAGAATTCTTGTGGCACGTTTCGTCACGTCGACAATTCAATGCCACCCCCCTGGTGCCGATGTTAACGACTTCAGGGCAGGCGAAAGCTAAGAACGATCGAACGAAATATGCGATCAGCGGCAAAGCGTTTTGCCGGGGGCAAAACGTCACTCAGTTAAAGGTTCCTGAGCGAGTTAACCGCCGAGATTGTCGAGCTTTTGCTGCAATGTGGTACGCCCAGCAAGTGCTAGGTCAGTTGCGGTTAACGCGCTGGCGTAGGCCGCTTTTGCGTCTGCCCATTTGCCAAGTTGCGCATAGGCGTCACCACGCTGTTCCTGCGCTTGGGCTTTGAAGCCATCATCGGTAACCTTACTCAACGCATCCAGAGCAGGCTGAGCCTGACCCCGTCCGTTTAAAAGTCGCGCCAATCGCAAAGTTGCCAAGGTACGTACTTGTGCCGAGGTTCCCGCTTGACTGGCTAAACTGAGGGCGGTTTCTGCCGCTTGGGCTTTGCCATTTTCCGTCAGATACTTAGCCTCTGCCAGGCCCGTTAGTGCCGCGTAAGTCGTGTTGCCGAAGTCTTTGCGAATTGCCGTGGTCAATTGCGATATCTGCGCATCGTTCTTGGCCTCGATTGCCAGCGCTACCGCCTGATAGTTTAATCCGGCCTGTTCGGCGGCGTGTACCTTGTTGGACTGAAAACCCTTGTAGCCCCAGATCAACGCCATCGCCGCCAAAACTGCAATAAACAGCGAACTGCCATTGCTTTGAAACCATTTTCGCGCGCGTTCAGACTGTTCGTGGCTGTCAAATTCGGTGTCATCGTTCGCCATATTGCAAAATCTCTCTAAATAAAAAAATCATTGTCTGTCCAGGTCAAGGCAAAAAACGCTGCGTCAACCTCGAATTTCGATAGCCGTTCAGCGCTGCTCAACTGCGCTGCCAGCACTCGCGAGGATAGCGCTTGGGGTTAACACGCCGCCGCTGTCTATCAATCGGAATTTCGCCACGCTGCCACCGTTCGTCAGTGGCATCAAATCTACTGACTTACCGCCCGCAGTCAAACTGGCGTTCGCGATGTTGCCAATCTTGAGCACA
>JANNYO010000634.1:0-6380 GCA_031410115.1 Rhodanobacteraceae bacterium
ATGTCGTGATGCGCAAAATCCTATGGCTTCGTCAGGAAACTTACGGCTCTGCCCTTCGACAGGCTCAGGGCGAACGGTTCTGTTGAGTATTTCGGTTGCGCCAACCGGGCAATCTCTGTCCCTCACCTCGACAGGCACTACGAAACCCGTTCGTGCTGAGCTTGTTCTGTTCCACACCTCGACAGCAACAACGAAACCCGTTCGTGCTGAGCTTGTCGAAGCATGTGACGACACATGTCGTGATGCGCAAAAGCCTAGGGCTTCGTCAGGGAACTTACGGCCCTGCCCTTCGACAGGCTCAGGGCGAACGGCACCCAAAAAAAACCTGGAAACCCTAAATGTCTGACCCCGCCAGCTTCGATTTATTGCGCAAACGCCTAAGCGCCGCCGCAACTGTGGTGCGCGGCAAAACCGATGCGCTCAACACCCAGCGGCTGGCCATTTTTGGCCGCGTTGAGCCCAAATTGCTGGCACGCTTAAGTGCGCGCACAGAAAACAATTGCATCGCGCGTGACGTGGTTCGGGTGGGTGATTTATTGTTATTTGGCTATCAAGTTTTCATTGGTTTAAAGCGCGAAACCACGATCAACGATGTGTTTTGTTTGTATCGCTTGCGCGACCACAGTGAGAGCGCTGAACTCGAATCAGTGCCAATTGAGACCAGCTTTTTAGCCGACGCGCGTTTTGCGGCGGACTTTAAAGAGCTGATCACTTACTACAAAGCTACGACTTTGGAGCAGCTGCGGGTCGTCAATGACAAACTGCTGATGCTGTTTCGTACCGGCAGCCAGCTCGGCGATCGCAAAGTATTTCGCTTTGCTATTGAATCGGCGTCCGGTGGCATGGCTGGTGGCGTGCACTACATCGACAATCGCGGCGAGCGCGATCATGTGCTGCCGCCGGCGTTTGATTTTGAATGGACGAATGTCACGCGCGAAATGCACGTGCTTGGACGCCATCCGCACGTCAACATCCTCGATACGGTGTTTGTTGAAACCGTGGGCGGCGATTTGACCGTCAAAATCGAGAACAATACCGAATCTGGGCTGGGCATTTTTGCCGAACCGGTGGAGGATAAAACCCAATCCCTCGCCGATGCCGAAATCAGCTACGCCGACTTACGCCACCAGCTTTTGATTCGCGTCAAACCCTATCGCGAAGCTGAAAGCCGCTATTTAATTTTCAACAAACGCCTTAAAACCGTGATGCGCTGCGACGAAATTGGCGTGTCTTGCGTGCAGCTACCGGAAGATCACGGCATCGTGTTTCCCGGCGGTTACGCGCTCGAAAGTGGCGACACCAAACGCTTTTCTGAGCTCGGTTTGGATTTTTCCGGCTTTCGCCTCAAGCGCGTGGTGCGCGCACCGAATGGCGAAGATGTGCTGTATGTTTTTTATGAAGAAGTCAGCGGCCGCTATGGTTTGTTACCTTACAACTTGATTGACCGCGCCATCGGCCAGCCGCTAATGGCGCACGGCTATGCGCGCTATTTGGATGGCACGATTTTATTGTTCGTGCCTGAAACCGGTGAAGCCGCGCGCCTGCACGCGATGCAGCTTTGGCGCACACCGTTTGCAGACGTCGAACATGACTCTGGCATCAAAGCGACGCCGGGCTTGCTGGGAAGATTAGGCAATGCAAGCTTGGTGCGTGCACTGGCCGAGCTGCGTCAGCTGACGCAACTGGCCGAAGATGCGCGGGTGATTGGCCAATTCGAGCGTTTATTTAAGCTCGGACAAAAATGTGCTGAAGGCTATTTGTGGTTAGCCGAAGCGGACGCCGGCGTGCTTTTGCCCGACGTACAGGGCCTAGCACGTACTGCAAAAAGCGCGTTAGAGGCATTTGAGCAATTAGAGCAGGCGAAGCTAAAAGCGCACGCCGCAGTCAAGCTGGCGGCAACTTCTGTGCGCGAGCTGATCAGCAACGTGGCAGCCAAACTCTGGCAAAAGCCAGAAGATTTTACCGACGCCATCGTCAAGCTGAAACGCAAGCGCGGTGAGCTGACCGCACTTGGCGAACAGGCGCATGTGGCCGCTGTTGATATCGCACCGCTGGATATCGCAATCACCGAAGAACTCAACCGCGTGGCTGAGCGTGCGCTTAAATTTTTCGCCGATCCATCGGCGTTTACTTCGCTCAAAAATGGCCTTTTGAAAGCGGGCATTGAACTGGAAAAAGCAGCCGGCACCAGCACCCTAAAGCCGATTGCACATGAGCTGGATACGCTGGCGGAATCGCTCGACGGCTTGACCGAATTAATCTCTAGTTTCGAGCATTCCGACCCGCAGCAGCGGGCAAATTTACTGGCGTCTACCGGTGCGCTGTATAGCGATGTGAATCGCCTGCGCGCCGGGCTTCGTGCCAAGCGCGACGGTTTATTAGAGCGCGAACAGGGCGCAGAATTTGGCGCGCAGTTAGCCGTTTTGGAGCAATCCTTAGCCAGCACGTTAGCGCGCTCAGACACGCCAGAAACGATTGACGATGCGCTGGCAAAAGCGCTCAGCCAGTTAGAGCAATTAGACGGCCGATTTTCCGACCAACCGCAGTTTGCCGCCGAGCTCAGCGCGCGCCGTGAAAGCACGCTGGAAGCTTTTGCCGCCCGTCGCGATCAGCTTTCTGCGGTGCGCGACAAACGCGCGCAGGGTTTGAAAGAAGCGATCAACCGGGTACTGGAGGGCGTGCCGCGACGGTTAGCAAAGCTGGCGCAAAATCCGGGCACGCCAAACGAAGCGATCCACGCTTTTTTTGCCGGCGACAGCTTGATTGAACGTGCGCGCAGTCAAATCAATGACTTGCGAGCGCTCGGGCGCAGCGTTGACGCCGATGAACTGACCGGAAAGTTACGCTCCTTACGGGAATCTGGCCTGCGCGATGCCCGCGACCGAGTCGAATTGGGTCAAGATGGCAACAGTTTAAAACTGGGCAAACATCGTTTCTCGGTTGCCAACCGCGCGCTGGATTTGGCTTTGAGTTTCGATCCACACGGCTTGAGCGTAACGCTCACCGGCACAGATTACCGCAAGCCGATTGCGGCGCAAGCAACGGAAATTTTCAGGCCGGTCTGGCAGCAAACGTTGCCGAGCGAAAATGCGGCGGTGTATCGCGCCGAGTATTTGGCCTTCACTTTATTCAATGCGCTGCGCGAAAATACCGATGCACTAAACGCAGCAGAGCGCGCCGCAATGCTCTCGGCACTTGCAGTCAGCGCCAGCGATCAGCGCGTGCAGCTGCTTGAGCAGATCGCGTTGTTTGCCGCCAAACGGCCCATGGATGACTATCAGCGCGGCGTACACGATCAGGACGCGGCCCAGATTTTACAAGCACTTGCGCAGCTGGATGCACATGCGGGCACGCTACGCACCCGCTCACCCGCCAGGGTATTGGCGCAGGCGTATGTTTCTACACTGCGCACGGAACCGGCAAACGAGCTAAAAGTAACTGCCGCTGGTTTGCATTGGCTCAGGATGCAAAAACAAAATGTATCGCCGCCGGACAGCTGGCTGCGCGCACTGTCGGCGCTGGCACTTGAGCTGAATATGGATGGCGACACAGCGCTCAGCGCGGCGCTACATTTAATCGAAGCACTCGGTGCCAGTGATCGCTTCCCGGCAAGTGCGGCGGCGCTCGATTTAGCCGAACGGGTTGAAGCAAACGTTCCAAAAGCATTGATTTCCGGCTTGAAAGAATCGCGCGCAAATTTAAGTGAGCGTCTGAATTTATTGGTCGCGATGGCAGCCAGCCATCAAGCAACCGGGAACGCGGATCTCTGCCTTGAAGCCGCCGCAATTGTGCTGCTCGCGCAACCCCGGGAGCGTGCCAATGTCGAGTTACACGTCAAACTTAGCGGCCTGCTGGGCGAACACGCGCTGATCATTGCTGGCAACTACAGCCTTGATCTACCGGAATTTTTAGCCCGTCTTAGTGCCTACGAGCGCACCACCCTGCCCGCTTTTAAAGCCTTTTCTCAGCTCAAATCTCAGTTGATCAAAACCGAGCGCGAGCGCTTAAAATTAAACGAACTTCAGGCAAAGCCATTGGCCGGTTTTGTGCGCAATCGCTTGATCGATGAAGTTTATCTGCCGCTGATTGGTAATAACCTAAGCAAACAGATTGGTACGCTGGACGACAAACGTGCGGACCGCTCCGGCCTGCTGCTGCTGATTTCACCGCCGGGCTATGGCAAAACCACTTTGATGGAGTATCTCTGTGATCGCCTCGGCATGATTTTCGTGCGCGTCAACGGCCCAACTCTGGGCCACGATGTGGTTTCACTCGACCCCGCCAGCACCCCACATCGCGGTGCCAGTGAAGAGTTAGCCAAGCTCAACTTGGGCCTAGCCATGGGCAATAACGTGATGCTGTATTTGGACGACATCCAGCATTTAAGCCCAGAATTTTTGCAAAAATTTATCAGCCTGTCAGACGCCACACGGCGCGTCGATGCAATCGTCGACGGGCAAGCGGTGACGCTAGATTTGCGCGGCAAGCGCTTCGCCATCGTGATGGCGGGCAACCCCTACACCGAAACCGGCGAAGTATTTCGCATCCCCGATATGCTGGCAAATCGTGCGGATGTATATAACTTGGGCGATGTGCTGAGCGGACGCGAAGCACTGTTTGCTGATTCATACCTCGAAAACTGCCTAAGCGCACATCCACTGACCGCGATGATTAGCGACAAAGGCCGAGACGCCGTGCTCGCCTGCATTCGTTTGGCGAGCGGCGCTGAGGCGGAGCTGCCAGCGGAGCTTTCACTGGAAGCCATAGAAGTGCTCAAACGCATGATCAGCGTGCGCGATGTGTTGGCGCGCGTCAACCGAGCCTATGTTGACAGCGCCGCACAAGATGATGCCTTTCGCACCGAGCCGCCATTTAAGTTGCAAGGAAGCTATCGAAATATGGTCAAGCTCACAGCACAGCTCAGTGCGCTGATGACCACCAGTGAGCTTGACGCACTGATCCGCGATCACTATCGCGGCGAGGCGCAGACGCTCGGCGCGCGTGCCGAAGAAAACTTGCTGAAACTAGCCAGCCTAATTGGACAACCAAGCGCCGATGAAACCAAACGCTGGACGAATCTTTGCGAAAATTTCCGGGCATTAAAAAAGCAAGGCGGCAAAAACACCGACGGCAGCACCAAAATTGCAAATTTACTGGCCGACATCGCCTTACAAATTGAAAAGCAAAGCAGCGCCAGCGATGCCCAGCAGAGCGCCGCACGCGGTTTGAGCGATGTTGCGAACAAAGAAATCTCCGGTGCACTGAAAGCACTGGCACTGCATGCCCAAGCTGCGAATGTGGCAATCGCTAGTCAGGCCGGCAAACAAAGCGCCCTTCTCGCACCGCCCGAGCTGTCGCACGCGTTTGATCGCTTGGTGAAATCTTACGAAGAAACGTTAGTTCCCTTAGTTTCTGCGATGCACCACAAGATGACGCTGGATCATTCTATTTGGGAGCACGTCCGGCAAGTGCGCACCGACCTAGACGAGCTGGTGAAGCGCAATAAAGCCCGGGGATCGGGGTTTTGATTTCGGCGGGTAGATTATGCCCTGACGTATTTGGCAGACAAACCGGAATCGAATGCCGAATATCGATTACGTATTTCAAATTTGTCGCGGCTGATAAAATCACTCAAGCCCGCACCACCAAGCAAGCAAAACAACCACGCTGTTTTCCCCAAACCGCACCTCTACCACTCACACCGGCTTCAAAAACCCTATCACCACCTCCGCAATCGCTTTTGCCACGCTGTCGCGCACCTGCGCGTCCAGAAGACGGTTGCGGTCGTGATCATTGGCAATAAAACCGAGTTCAATCAGGGCCGCAGGGCCGACAAACTTCAACACTGCCAAATCGCTGCGAATCTTGATGCCACGACTCTTAAGTTGGGTGATCGGCAAAAGTGCGGCAAGAAGTTTTTCTGACAGCGCTTTATCGTGTTCGTCGCGGTACAGCACCTCGATGCCGTTGGCCTCATCGGCCTCATAATCGTTGAGGTGTATCGATAAAAATAGCTCGCAACCAGCGGCTTTCGCCATGCTGGCGCGGCGTCCGACTGGCGCGTGATCGGTGCCGTCGTCGCGGGTCATAAATACTTCAACCTGACGCGCGCGCAACGCGTCTTTTACCGCGAGTCCATAGCGCAAGGAAATGTCTGCTTCGCGAAACAGAAAGCCGTTTTCAACGTGGGTTGCACCTGGGTCAAAGATGCCGTTTTGCTTGTTGCTCATGCCGTGACCGGGGTCGATACAGATTTTCATGTTTTCTCCTATGCGCGTTTCGAGAATTTTCAGGCTTAGTTCAACGCAAACCCAGTCTACGCTCGAACTCCAGCTGGATCAGCGGGCGGTCAAACAAATAACCCTGTGCGGTATCGCAGC
>JANNYO010000635.1:0-2795 GCA_031410115.1 Rhodanobacteraceae bacterium
TCTTTTCTTGGCATTTAGGTTGACAGGGTCATAGATAGTCGCGCGTGGTGGCCTCACCGGTGGCGTCGGTTTCGCGCTCGACGCGGTTGAGATTGTCGTAGCTCATGCGCCGGATTTGGCTGCCGCCAACGCCACCGATCACCCTGGTTTCCGTTAGGATATTACCCGCGGGGGAACTGTATCGCAGGAAACTCGAGTAGAGCCCGTAAGCTTCTTCGCGATTTGTTTTAGCTTGACCAGATTTCTCCACTACCCTCACGTCTTCCCGGCGAAAGCCGGGATCCATGAAACCTGCAAAGCCAATTTGATGCGCCTGCTGTGATTGGATTTGGACGTTCGCTTGGCAAAAGCTGGTGATAAAAATTAGGCCCAAAAAAAGCCAGCTCAACACAGCGGTAGAGCCAGCACTCATAAGTCCAAACCTGTTTTCAATCATTTTGTGGCGTTACAAATTGCGGCAAAGGCGGTGGTACCGCTTCAATTGGATAAGCTGGACTGCCATCCGATCGCCTACAAATCTCATCACCTTTCGCGTTAAATTGAATTTTAAGCACGGTAAGATTGTCGATTGACTCAATCTTCAACTTATTGCCGTACTTGCACGGCGTTGATTCTCGAACAAATTTTCCGGTAAGGAAATCAAGGGTGTAGAAATTGCAACTCGAGTCGCTGCAATCGACCCAGGCCAATTTACTTCGATCATCAAGAAACCTTTCATAAATTGTCGTGTTTGCACCATAGACGAAACCGGAAATTGTTGGTAACACCGACATTGTTACACCTGTTTGAGAAAACGTATATGTTCTTACGGTCGATTGGTTTTCAGCCACGTAACCAACAATTTCTGATGTTTTATTTTCAGAAAACCAAGTTCCGTTTTGCGGTGGCTTTGGGCAACGCAGTGCTTCCGCATCGCAATTGTGGCACTTCAGTTCCGTGCCAGAAATTCGATTAAAAAAGCGATATTGATTTTTTTGTGTGTCACACAAATCCGCCCATTTCGAATCCGGCATTTGACTCGGATAGCTATAGTGCACGCGCTCAGCACGGACACAAACTTTCGCCGCATCGATGCAAACTCTTACATCTAGCCAACGACCAATTCCACCGTCATGAACATCAAAAAAATAGTGGCGTCGGTACTCAGTGATCGTAATGCCATCTTTGGTCTCTGAATTTTCAGTCGTGTAAGGCCACAGATTGATCACGGCGAGAAGAACCAATAAGCCAACGCCCCAAATGAAATATCTCAAGAAAGGTTTCATCGGCAGGCGCGCTGTCTGCAGCGGCGCTGGGTATCCAACAATTTCAATGCCGAGGATTCCAAATTTTTCAACAGTGTGTCCGCGTGACGTGTCTCTGCTGGCTTGTAGCCTTTATCAGTGCCAACCATCGGATTCGACTTATCCAAAAAATTCATCGCATTTTCAAACTCCTCACCCTGCGCGTCAAAATAAGAGCCGTCGGCTGCCTCGGGCCGCAACAGCATGCTGCCCGGTTCGGTGTTGCTTTCGCTAACGACCTCGGGGTAACTCATTGCTTTGGCACGTAACGCCGCCGTGATTTGATCATCGAGTACCTGTGCACTGATAGCCGCCCTTGCTAACAATGCGCCACCCCGATCAAATTCACTGTCTGAATTGTTTTGAAAGCCCTTCCACATAATCGCGTTGGCTTCGCGCATCTTGGCGTCCCGATTTGAGAACGGCACGTCAACGATCGCATCCAGCTTCGCACGAATATTGGCGACAGCCTCCGCGCTGAGTACCTTGCCCTGTCGCGCCGCGAGTGTTCGGGCAAGCGTTTCAACATAATCGCCGTAAAGTTTGGGCCGGGTCGAAATCATGTCTGGATCGTGCCCATCGCCCAAATGACCAGCGCCCGGTGCATATAAATGACTCTCATCGCCCATAACGCGGTGTGCAAACGTGTCGCCTAAACGGTGAATGGCTAAACCTGCTGTTGCCAAATCAGGCGCGTTGATGACCGTTTGAGCGCTGAACAAAGTTTCGGGAACGGACAGCCCACCCGTGATCGCATGAAACTCAGTTTGAACTCGGCTTGTGTTGTAAAACCTCTGCGCCGGCTCGGGTGGCGTTGGCAGCTGAACGACCGAGAACGCCTGCGGGAGGCGTTGTCCAAGCGCGCCAAGCCTGAGCATCGTTCCCTCAACAGGCTGATGAATGGCATCAAACTTGCCTATCTCGTCAGGAAGCTGCGAATACAAAGCCAGCGTCAGCGCGTCTTGATGGTTCAAGCCCGTCTCGCGCGCAACAATGTAGGTGGAGTAATAATGACCGCCTTCGCCATACCGCCCAGTAGGATCCAAAATAGTCATCGGATTAGAATTCAACCCAACAAACGGATTCCCCGTAATCGGATTCATTGCATCCATCGCAGCCGGATCCATCGAAGTAAATCGTCCAGTTCCCATCGAATAAAACCGACTAGGCGAACTCAATTCATCGCCGCCATCATTGACATAACCATTAAATCTAAACGGCGAATTGATCAATCCCGTTTGCGAGCGAACCTGCCCAAAAGCCCGGTACGAAAGCCTCCCAGGAACAGTTCCATCCGCCAAAGTCGTAACTATCACCGAATTAAAAGCATCCTGATCGAAGTGCTGCGCCACGCCGTTTCTAACTTCACCAAGCAGTAAAGACCCAACTCGTGTGACCTGACTTAATGAGTTTCCTATCGTATTCGTCTCGCCCATCATCTGGTCGCCACTCCAAATATAGAGCGTGCGATTGCCGCCGCTAGTCTTGGCAGTGCGATGCCCGGCCGAGTCA
>JANNYO010000636.1:0-8593 GCA_031410115.1 Rhodanobacteraceae bacterium
CAGCCAAACCCTGCGTTTTGGCTATGCCAGCGAGGTGTTGGATACGCCGGTGTTTTTTTCCACCTTTCGCTCGCGCCGCGTGCAGGGTGATTGGCAGCATGACTTAAGTTTCGACGGCGGCACCGCACTGACTTTAGGCATCAATAGCGCCAGCGAAAAAGGCAGCGAAGGGCCACAAAAAGATCGCTCAGTGCTAGCGCCGTTCGCGCGCATCGCGCTGCCATTGCATGGGCATGACATTGAAGCATCGGTACGTGCCGATGACGATTCGCAGTTTGGACTTCACGGCAGTTTTTCCGCCGCCTGGGGCTATCAGTTTGAGTCAGCACGCGTATTCGCCAACTTCGGCCAAGGTTTTCGCGCGCCAAACTTGAGCGAGTTATATTCGCCCGGCTTTAGCGGCTTATTTGCCGGCAATGAAAAACTTGATCCGGAACGCTCGCATTCGTTTGAAATTGGCGTCGACCAAAGTTTTGGCGACACATCAAAGCTGCAGCTGCGCGCCTATCGCACGCGCATTAACGATTTGATTAGCTTTAGCGGCGGCCAAATTTTTAGCGCGGAAAACATCAATCGTGCGGCGGTCGATGGCGCTGAGCTTTCCCTTGACAGTCAGCTCATGGGCTGCAATGTCAGCGGCGATGTGACCGTGCAAAACCCGCGAAACTTAAAGACGGATCAAACCCTGCTGCGGCGCGCAAAACGCAAATTAGGCAGCCATGCGAGCTGCGATTTCGACGCGCTCAATCTCGCTGTCGATGGATTTGCCTATTCCAGCCGGAAAGATTTTGGCACCACATTGCCAGGTTACGGCCTGTTGGATTTGTCCGCTAACTATCAAATTGCGCCCGCATGGGCGGTCAAAGCGAAGCTTGAGAACGCGCTTAACCATGATTATGAACTAGCGTCTGGCTTCAATACCCCAGGCAGAACTTGGCTACTGACGGTGCAGTGGTCGCCGGAGTGATCGTCCGATGAGTTGCTGGTAAGCAACTCATCTATTACCTCAAAAGATCCGCGACATTTGGTGCGGATTTTTTGCCAATTTATTGCAAGCAAGATTTTTTCTCAGTCAACAGGGCGAAATCGCCGCTTTGAATAAAGCTGCCAGCCAGCGGCGAAACCAACGTGGCGTTCAGCGTCATTTGCGCGGTAATGTCAGCCGCTAACAGCGGTGTGGGATCCATTTTCAGGGCGTAGTTTCCGACGATTTGACTGCTGACTGGGCGATAGCTGCAGGTTGGGCAAAAGCCGGTGAACTGCGCTAGGGTATGGTTTTCGGGCGCTACATTGGCAATGCTCGGTGCGTTGTTGGTTCCTAAAACCCAGCGGGGCTGGCCGAGTGCGTCATAGATAAAAAATTGTACAAACTCAAGTCCAGGCGCGATATGCAAACTGCCGCCCCAGCCCGACGTACTGGGCTGATACCACATGCCAGTGAAGTCGGTGGGCGTGGTGACGTTTGAGCCCCGAATGCAGCCGCTGGCACCTAAAAATTTCATCGGTTCACTGCCGCTCAAACCAAGTAAATTAAAGCCGAACTCAAACTCGTTGAGGCCTGTGCGCGTGATGCTGGCGTAGCCCGCCGTTTGCACGCCGTTGCCGCGCGCGCCGTTCCAACTTGAGCGCAGCAGCGGGCCGGTTAGCACCGCTGGATTGGTGCCGTAGTAGCCGGTCGGTAAGAATAAATACCAGGCTGATTGCCCGCTTTGATCATAGGTGTACCAAATAAACTGGGCATCGTTGCGCGCGCGCGTCAGGATTAAGCCGTGGCCGCTGCGCGCCGGGTTGTAATACAGTTCGGGCGCTAAATTGGGCGCGGCGCCGGCGGTGGTAACGCGCATTTGCAGGGCGACGCTGACGTCGCTGGCACCGGAATTATGTAAACGCAAATAGTAACGCCCCGGCGTTAACGCGGCGCCCGTCAGGCTAAGGCTTGCGGGCCCTGCAGTGAAATTTGCGCTGCTGAGTGCGCCACCTACAGGCGCGCCGGTAATGCTTGCTTCATTCGCGGTGGCGCGCACAATTTCAGCACTGAGCGCGCCGGTGCTGGCACCGGTTAGCTGCACCTGGGTGGCGCCAAAAGGTACGCTGAAAGCGATTTTGCTGCGCGTCTGCCCGGCTAGAACCGCGATGTTTTCAGCGCGCTGGTCGAGCAATATCAGCGGTGACTCGGGCCCGGCGACTCGACGCAGGCGTATCAGGGTTGTACTCATCGGCGCTAAAGCCGCGAGATCCGCGCGGAGGATCAAACTAGCGACGTATTCCTCGCCTGGGAAGCTCGCGCCTAAGTCGTAGCCCAGGGTCAATGGCAACGCAAGATTTGCCGCGGCATTGCCCGGCATTACCGCAGTATTAATTCGCGTGTTCGAAGGATTCGCGGTGTCAGTGCTCGCTGCAGAAATTGCGGCATATTGCAAACGAACGCTGTCAGGGCTGGCGTTCGGGTTGGTGTTTTGCGCGACCATCCAATAGGTTCCGGCGACTTTGACGTCAATACGGCAACTTTCTGTACTTGCCGAGCTGTCCATTTTGCAGAGCATTTCGGTCAAGCTGGCTAGGCCATCATTATTGCCATCGCGCCCTAAAAACAGATCAACGTCGCGCCCAGTCGTACTTGCCGCGCTCGCCCAAAACTGACCGACCACGCTGTTTATCACGATACTGCGATACGCCGTGCCGCCACCTTCAGTATCGAAGGGATCTGGTGTTGTGTCGCCCGCAAGCGGCGCCAAATCGCTCAGAACTTTGCTGAATTCCGACAGCTGCGCATTCGGCCGCGGCAGCGCGACTAGGCCACTGAGTTCGGTATTAATTTGCCCGCGTTCGCTTGGCGCATCGAAACTGAGTTCTTCCGGCACCGCGCCAGGATCAGAAATCACGCTGACCGGCATGCGCACACTCGAAAACCCTGCAGCGCGCAGCGCAAGCGTCGCATTCAATGCGCCACCTACGGTCAGCGGGTTGCTGACGTCTACGTCAAAATTGAGCACTTGGGTTTCGCCCGCTGCGATACTAAATTGCGCCGGACGCATATTCAGCTGCAAACCCAGCGGCGCATCGATCAAAGCAGCGCTCCAATTGCCACGCCCGAGCATATCTGCGCTCGCGCGCACTGTGCGCTTAAAGGTGCAACGGGTACGGCACTTTGCCAACACTAACGATGGCAAATTCAGCGTGTCCGGATTTGCTGCACCAGCCAAAAGCTCAGGGTTAGTCAGTGGAAAATACAGCCGCGCCTGTTCCGCAATATTGCTCTGTACCCGCCCGGCACCGGCTTGCGCAAAATCGGGTGCTTGCATGATGCCCGCTTCACGCACAACACCCGCAAGCGCGCTGGTACGCACCGCACTTTCAACTTCATCGACACCCCAATTCGGATGCAATGCGCGGATCAGTGCCAAAGTGCCGGCGATATGCGGTGCGGCCATTGATGTGCCGGTCAGTGGGCGGATGCCGGACGCCAAATCGGCGGCAAGGATGTCGGTGCCGGGTGCGGCAATATCTGGCTTTAAAATGCCCGCACTGACCGGCCCACGCGAGGACGAATTCGCCAGTACGTCGCCCAAATTGGGGCTGCGCACGGATGCAGTGCCGCTTATGCTGCCGCGTGCGTTCGCCGTCGTTAGTAGCCAAGTTCTTAACAGCGCGCCGTCCGCTTGACCTAAATGCACGGTCGGCAAATAGTGCGCGTCGGCAGTAACACTTTCGCCCTCGAGCGCGGTATTAATCAAAATCATGCCGCCTGCACCGGCCGCGCGCAGGTTGAAACTTTTCGCTATGCGCGCCTGTGTGCCGCGCTCGCACACCACAATCTCGCCATTAAACGTGCCGGGCGCAAATGGATTCGACACGCCTGATGGCGGGCTGTCTAAATTGCTGCCTTGGCTGCACAGGCGGCTGCCAAAGCGCTCCGCCAAGACGATCGCGCGCGTCGCTAAGCTAGCGGTTATGCCAGCGCCATCGAAGGCGATTTTTGGCGGCGCGGCACTGCCGGTTAAGCCACTGAGCGTGTTGAGCAACAAACGGTCATGGCTAATATTTGCCGCGGCCAATACCCAGGGCGCATTCGCAGGCGACAGTACCGTGCTGGGTGCAGGGCCGTTGTTGCCAGCGGAGATTGAAAACACCACGCCGGCCGCGCGCGCGTTAAACATTGCGCGCATGTCAGTGGCACTGAGTAGGCTTGTATACGGATCACGTGCCTCGCCACCGATTGAATAGTTGACCACACTGACGCGATCCGCCGCCGCTTGTTCAATGGCGGCAAGCAGCGCCGCACCCGGGCAGGTAGTCGGCTTGTCGCCATTCTTATTGCAGGCTTTGTAGGCGATGACGTTTGCGCGGGGTGCGACGCCACTGATTGGCACTGCAAGCGTGATCGTGGGCGCGTTGATTTGTCCGGCAAACGGATTGCCAATTGCAATGGACGCCACGTGGGTGCCATGCCCGTCTAAATCCGTACCGTCGCGATTGCCTTCGGTGGTGAAATCGTAAAGCCCAATGAGCTTATTCGAACAGCGCGTTGCAGCCACGGTATTACACAAACCATAGCGCTGCCCGCGCGGATTGCTATGCTGATAGCCATCGCTTGCGGTGGCGGCAAAACTTGGGTGGCTGGTATTGATACCGGAGTCAATAATGCCTACCACCACGCCCGCGCCGCGCGTGCCAGATTGTGCGGCGCTTGCCGCCCACAGCGCTTGTGCACCAATAAAAGCCGGGCCAGTGTCGGTTTGCAGCGTGCGCGTAAACTCAATCTCTACGCTGGCAATGCCGGGCTGTGTCGCCAGATCCGCCGCCGCTTGTGGGGAAAGTGTCAGTGCCACGGCATTGTTCGTCCAAATCATGCGCGCGGTTGGATTCAACGCCATCTTCATTGCCGTTTCGGCGGCGTCCAGATGCAAATTTTGCTTACTTGACGCCTTCGCGCCTGCGCTTTGTGCGGCTTTGGCTTGCGCGCCTGCCTTCAAGGCATTGGGATCGACTTCAAGCAGCGCAGGCTCGGTGAAGCTTACGATGTAGGTCCTAGGGGCCACACCAACGTCGCTCGCAACCGCAGTCGCGCTGAAAAAAACCGTGGGTAGTGCGAGCAAAGTGAAAGGGGACATAGCGGCTCCAAAGACTGCGACTTTTTTTTCCGTGTCGCCTTCCGGCGAGACTCAGAATTCATTTGAGCATTACGCTCATAGTGCTGATACTAGACGCATGACACTTCTGCCGTGTCGCCAAATTGGCGAGATTTATAAAAATTCGTGAATTTCAAGCCGTGCCTGCGCGCCTGAGCGCCGGTGCGTGCGTCGCCTTGCTGCCGACTCGGGTGTTGGACATCGTTTCTTTTTCATGGGCCAACACGAACGGCGCGCGCGGCGTACCCGGTTTGCGCGGCATTTTGTCAGCACTTGGGGCCCAGGTTGCACCGGCAGCATTGCGGGCTCAGGCGCTGGGTGCGGATGAAGCGCAGAAAAACGCTTTTTACGTGGCATTTGAACTCTGCCACTTTCAAATCGAACTCGGCGGTGCACGCTGGATGGCGCACGGGACACGTTTAAATTTGACGCCAATTGAGCACGCCGAAATTGCCACTGCACTGGGCGCGCTATTCAACACGCCAGACGCCCAGCTGGTATGCCACAGTGACGGTGCACTTAGCCTGCTGTGTGATGCGACGACGCCGCCGGTGCAGGGGCTTTTCCCGGACGAGGCGCTGGGCTTGGAGTTAAAACACGCGCTGCCGACACCGTTAGTTTGGCAACGCTACCTCAATGAAGCGCAGATGCTGCTGGCGGGTTTGCCGCTGAACTTGGCGCGTGCGGCGCGCGGTGAATTAACCGTCAATAGTGTTTGGTTTTGGGGTGCACGTGCTGTGGAAACTGTTAACCCAGAATTGGCCGTTCACTACGTCGGGCCGGATCCAATTTTGCAGGCGTTGGGTTTACAGGTACGGGCCGCATCTGCGCGAAATACCGACGCGGTCAATATTACCGACTATCGAATTTTGTTAGGTCATGAACTTCAATGCGCTGTCACCGCGCTGCCTGATGCCACCAAGATGTGGCTCAGCGATGGCTTCGTCTATCAAGCGAACGCGCAACTCGGCTTGTTGCAGCGCCTATTCACTTGGTTTGGACGCGGCCGATGAACGTCATCGCGCGCCAGCTGCCGAGCGATTTTCAGCCCGGAGTGTTGCAATCACTGAAAATTCCGCCAGCGCTTGAACGCATTTATGCAGCGCGCGGGGTCACCACGGTCGAGGCGCTGGACGCTGGGCTCAGTCGCTTGCTGCCGCCGAGCCACTTGAGCGGGCTTGCCGCTGCGGTGCAGCTATTGCTGGATGCGATCGAACGCCAAGACCATATCGTCATCGTTGGTGACTTTGACGCCGATGGCGCAACCGGAACGGCGGTTGCAGTGCGCGGCTTGCGGCTTTTGGGCGCGCAAAACGTGCGCTATCGGGTGCCGAATCGATTTACCCACGGCTATGGTTTGAGCCCGGCGGTGATTGAAACCCTGATTGACGATCATGCACGCGATCCGATCACAAACCCATTGCCTAGCCTGCTCATCACCGTTGATAACGGCACGAGCAGCGTTAGCGGCGTGGCGCGGGCAAATCAGGCGGGGATGCGCGTGCTGATTACTGATCACCATTTGCGTGGAGATACGCTGCCAAGTGCGGCGGCGATTGTGAATCCAAATTTGCCGGGCGAAACGTTTGGTTCCAAAAATTTATGCGGCGCCGGTGTGATGTTCTATGTACTGCTGGCGCTGCGCGCCAAACAGCGCGAATTGGGTGCGTTTGCGCACCGTTTGGAACCTAACTTGTCGGTGCTAATTGATTTGGTCGCGCTGGCAACCGTGGCGGACTTAGTGCCACTGGATCGCAACAATCGCATTTTAGTCGAGCAGGGCTTACGCCGGTTGCGCAGCGGCGCGGGTACAATGGGTTTGCGCGCGCTGTTGGCAACCAGTGGCACCGACACTGCCCTGGTTTGCGCGCAAGATTTTGGCTTTCGTATTGGCCCACGTATTAACGCCGCCGGGCGTTTAGAAGATATGTCGATTGGCATTGAATGCCTGTTGACCGATGACCCGGCGCGCGCGCGCACGCTTGCCGAGCAGCTTGGCGCGCTCAACACCGAACGGCGCGAACTGCAGGCGCAAATGCAGCATGAAGCGTTTGCTGCACTGGATAAATTAAAGATTTCATCCGGTAAAAAAGGCGCTGTGCCCAGCGTTTTAGTGGTCGCCGATCCGGACTGGCATCAGGGCGTGGTGGGCTTAGTCGCGAGCAAATTAGCCGAACGCTTCCATCGCCCGGCAATCGCATTTGCCCCAGCGGCGGACGGCTGGCGCGGCTCGGCGCGCTCAATTGCTGGCTTTCATTTACGCGACGCACTTGCGCTACTGGACGCGCAAAATCCGGGCCTGATGCAACGCTTCGGCGGCCACGCGATGGCAGCGGGTATGACCGTGGATATTGATCAGTTAAAAGCCTTCCAGCGCATTGCGCCAGATGTTTTTTCTGCGGCGCTGTTGCCGGAAATGCTCAATGAAATCATCTACACCGACGGTGATTTAAATCCAGCGGAGTTTGACGTCGCGCTCGCGCAGGCGATTCGTTTTGGCGGGCCATGGGGCCAAGCATTTCCAGAACCGGCATTTACCATAGACGCGCAAATTTTCGACGTACAAACCATGGCGGGCGGCCATTTGCGCTGCAAAGTACGCTGGGGCAACGCACCCGCGCTGGTCAGTGCGGTATGGTTTAGCCCAGACCGTGGCGCGGACGAAGTACCTGAGCGCGCGCGGCTGCTGGTGCAGGTGGTGATCGATGAATATCGCGGATTGGCGAATGCACGGCTATTGGTGCGAAAGCTTTTGAGTTAGTAGCACACTCGATCTCTGCCTTCTTTTTTTGCGCGATACACCAATGCGTCGGCACGCGCGAATAAAACTTGGCGGTCGACTGCGGCTTCTAACGTCATGCCAATGCTCACCGTCATTTTGATTTGCTTTGACTGCCAAATCGCCGGCGTCTGGTGCAATTTTCGCCGCAATCGTTCGGCCACGATCAGCGCCTGCGCGTGATCGGCTGCGTGCAGTAACATTGCGAATTCCTCGCCACCAAATTGGCCGATTTCATCGAGCGCGCGCAGTACGCGCACAGCTCACGAAGTGTTGCAGGCAAACATCACCTGCCTCGTGCCCATGTTCGTCATTAATTTTTTTGAAATAATCTAAATCGCAAAACAGCAATGCGCCTGGTTTTGTGTTGGCCGATTTTACTTTGTCAGGTTTCACGGTGTCAGGATTCATAGGGCCAGGTTTCAGGGTTCCCGGCGCGTCAATAGCCAGAGCTTGCTAGTTTATCCGCCTTTGGCACCAGCGAAAAAAGTTTCGTGACGGACCAATGAATGCAACCAATTGTAAACCTTGCTTGCTCCAGTAGAAGCTGGCTAGCCTGCGCCAAATTTTTACAGTTTAGGCGACTTATGACGTTTTTCCGCTCACTTCCTGCCGCCTTTCTGGCCGCGCCACTGCGCTTACTGGCTTGTTTCGTGTTTTCCAGCGCGCTGTACGCCCAGGTGGT
>JANNYO010000637.1:0-9478 GCA_031410115.1 Rhodanobacteraceae bacterium
AATGGCAACCGACGCTGCCGCAGCTGCTGGCACGATGGCAACTGACGCAGGCGCCGCTGCTGGTGCAATGGCAACCGACGCGGGTGCCGCTGCCGGTGCAATGGCAACCGACGCTGCCGCAGCTGCTGGCACGATGGCAACTGACGCAGGCGCCGCTGCCGGTGCAATGGCAACCGATGCTGCTGCCGCAGCACCTGCAGCACCTGCAACAACTGAGCCACCAAAGCAGTAAGCTTTGGCATCAAGGTTTCGCAAACAAAAGGGCTCGGTAACGGGCCCTTTTTTTCGCCTGCGTTTTTTGCACTATTTCTTTCGTGCCTTAAGTTTTGATGATTTGTTTTGCCTGAGCAAAACATAATCACGCGCCAACGTCATATGATCCAGCTCCCAATTTTTAGATCAACGAGTACATTGTTATGAGCCTAATCGCCAACATTCTGACCACGCGTGGCAACATCAAAATAGAGTTATTCGACGCGCTTGCGCCGGTCACGGTCGCCAATTTTGCCAATTTGGCGCAAAAAGGCTACTACGACGGGCTGAATTTTCACCGCGTGATCAGTGATTTCATGGTGCAAGCAGGCTGCCCACAGGGCACCGGCACGGGCGGCCCGGGTTACAAATTTGATGACGAAATTGTCGCGAGCCTTAAGCACAACAAACCCGGCATCCTATCGATGGCAAACGCTGGTAAAAGCTTTGATGGCAAGGGCACAAACGGCAGCCAATTTTTTATCACGCATTTGCCCACGCCGCATTTGGACAGCAAACATTCGGTGTTTGGTGCCGTTTTGGAAGGCCAAAATGTGGTCGACAGTATTCGCCAGGGGGACAAAATGACCAAGGTCAGTATTGAAGGCGATACCACTGAACTGTTTTCGAATGCCAAGGTTCAAGCTAATTTGAGCGCCTGGAATGCAGCGCTGACCAAGCGTTAAGTTTTGCGAGACTCGATTCACCCGCAGGCAATTTTTGCCTGCGTTTAACGCCCAATTTTGTTACGGAAAACGCATGCCAAAACTTGCCGAACGAACCACGCGCGCAGTACCCAGTGCCATTATGGCAGTGGCGGAAAAAGCCAAAGCCCTAAAGGCATCGGGCCGCGACATCATCAGCTTCTCGATTGGCGTGCCGAATTTTTTACCTGGCGAACATGTGTATGCCGCCGCGCGCGATGCGCTGGCGAAAGATTCTGGTCAATATGGCTCAAACCGTGGCCCTGATGCGCTGTTAGACGCATTTTTGCAGCACCTAGAGCGCAATGGTTTGCCGGGTTACGCACGGAAAAATATCGTTGTCGGCATGGGGGCAAAATTTGTTTTGTTCAACGCGATGTATGCGATGTTGGACGAAGGCGATGAAATCGTTATTCCCACGCCGTACTGGACGAGCTATGCCGATATCGCGCATATTTTGGGGGCAAAAGTAACGCTACTAAATTGCGGGCCAGAGCAAAATTACAAAGTCACGCCGGAGCAAATTGATGCAGCGGTGGGGCCGAACACGAAAGTGTTTATGTTCAACAATCCGTCAAATCCGACCGGCATGGTCTACACCGAAACCGAAGTCGCCGCGATTGCGAAAGTGTTGGCGCGTAAAGACTGCTGGATTTTAAGCGATGACATCTACAACCAGATGATTTTTGATGGCTTGACGCTAAAACATCTGATTAATTTTGAGCCAAGTTTGCGTGATCGCACGCTAATCTTGGATTCGCTCTCGAAAACCTACGGCATGCCCGGTTGGCGGGTTGGCTTTATGGCGGGGCCCGCTGAGTTGGCGAGTGCATTGGTTGCTTTGAACTCTAATCATTTGACCAATGTTCCAGAAGTAACCGTTGCCGCAGCGATTGCCGCATTGACTGGATCGCAAGATATTCCAGCGCAAAAGGCAAAAGAATTTCAGCTCAAACGCGACGAAGTGATGGCGTGTTTTGCGCAAATCCCCGGTTTGATTTGCCCAATACCGCAGGGTGCGTTTTATGCGTTTCCTAACATTAGCTGCGCTTTTGGCAAACGCCATAACGGCGTTTTAATAGACACCGACGTTGCCTTTTGCAATCAGCTTTTAGAAGCCAAAGGCCTTGCGTGCGTGCCTGGAAGTGCGTTCGGCGAACCCAAAGGCCTGCGCATTTCCTACACCTGCAAGCCAGCCGAGTTGACTGAAGGTTTGCGTCGCTTCAAAGAATTTTTTTCCGAACTCGTCTAAATTGCCGTTGAAAACAACCATTAATAAACAATCACTTGGAGTAGTGCCATGACACAAGCTGCATCGAAAGCCCCTGTCCGCGTCGTCGTTACCGGGGCGGCAGGTCAAATTGGTTATTCGTTGATTTTCCGTATTGCCGCAGGCGAGATGCTGGGCAAAGATCAGCCGGTTATTCTGCAGCTGCTGGAAATTACGCCAGCACTGAAAAATTTAGCGGGCGTGGTGATGGAACTGAATGACTGCGCTTTTCCTACCTTGGCCGGTATTGTTGCCACCGATGATGCTAACGTCGCTTTCAAGGATGCCGATTACGCGCTGTTGGTTGGCGCCCGCCCACGCGGCCCGGGCATGGAGCGCAAAGATTTGTTAGAAGCTAATTCGGCGATTTTTTCGGTGCAAGGTAAGGCAATTGATCAGCATGCAAGCCGCAATATCAAAGTGTTAGTGGTCGGCAATCCAGCAAATACCAATTCCTTAATCGCCCAGCAAAATGCACCGTCGATCAACCCAGCGCAATTCACCGCGATGACGCGTTTGGATCACAACCGGGCACTCAGTCAATTGGCGGAAAAAACTGGCACCCACACCACCCAAATTAAAAAAATGATTATTTGGGGTAATCACAGTGCCACGCAATATCCAGACCTGCATCACTGCCTCGTCGATGGCAAGCCTGCCGCCAGTTTGGTCGACATGGACTGGGTTAAAACGAGCTTTATTCCGGTCGTGCAAAAGCGCGGCGCGGCCATTATTGAGGCGCGTGGATTGTCTTCTGCGGCAAGCGCCGCAAGTGCCGCTATTGACCATATGCACAGCTGGGCCTTAGGTACGCCAGACGATGATTATGTTTCCATGGGCATTCCCAGTGATGGCAGCTATGGCATAGCGCCCGGCATTATTTACAGCTATCCGTGCGTGTGCAAAAACGGCAGTTACTCGATCGTGCAGGGCTTAGCCGTGGGTGAATTTAGCCGCGAACGCATGAGCGCCACGGAAAAAGAGCTGCGCGAAGAGCGCGCGGCGGTCGAGCATTTGTTTCCGAAGGCGTAATGCTTTCCGATTGTCTTCCCAGTTTTTGATAAATAATTTGCTATGAGCTATTACATTGTTTTCCAAGAAGAATTAGATGACGTTGACGCTTTCGAGGCGTTTAAAACCATTGCCAAAGCGCATGAAAAATTGGCGGAAATTGCCAAGGAAATCGGCGTGACGTCGTTGCGTGAATTTGTTGGCGGTTCGGATCGTGTCAGTGAAGATTTTCAAGATATCGCCGACAATGAAGGCTGGAGTGCGGTTGACTATCATGGTGCGGGTGGCGTGGATGGTTGGTTTGAAGCCAATGATGGCCTGGATACGGTGCGCGCTCTAATGGGCTATATCGAATCTGACCCAGAATCCTTGAAACGTCCGCGCGCCACGATGGAGGAGCTGCACCTGCTTGAAACAGCTTTGGAAACGGCGCTTCAAGCAGGCGTGAAGTTCCGTTTTGAGGTGGATGAATGAGCGAGTTAAATTCGGCGAGTGCAGGCGCACGTTTACGTGCGGCGATGGCGCTGGAAACACCGCTGCAATTACCCGGCGCGATTAACGCCTATGCGTCGCTGCAAGCCGAACGCGCCGGCTTTAAAGCGCTGTATGTTTCCGGTGCCGGTATCGCCAACGCCAGTTTTGGTTTGCCAGACTTGGGCATGACCAGTTTGAACGACGTCTGCGAGGATATACGTCGCATCAGTGGCGCATCAAACTTGCCGATATTGGTCGACGCTGATACCGGCTGGGGTGGTGCGTTTAATATGTCGCGCACGGTCAAAGAATTGATTCGTGCCGGTGCCGCGAGCTGCCACATTGAAGATCAAGTGCAGGCGAAACGCTGTGGCCATCGGCCCGGCAAAGCGATCGTGCCGAAAGCGGACATGGTGGATCGGGTGAAAGCCGCTGTTGACGGACGCACAGATGCGAATTTCGTATTGGTCGCACGCACCGATGCGCTCGCGGTTGAGGGCATCAATGCGGCGATTGAGCGCGCGCAAGCATGCGCTGAGGCCGGTGCGGATGTGATTTTTGCCGAGGCCTGCACGACTTTGGCGCAGTTCGAGCGCTTCGTCAAAGAAGTGAATGTTCCGATTCTTGCGAACCTAACTGAGTTCGGCCAAACCCCGCTTTTTACCGTTGATGAGCTTGCCAGTGTCGGTGTGCGCATGATTATTTATCCGCTCGGCGCGTTCCGTGCGATGGCGCGTGCGGCGGAAAATGTTTATGCCGCAATCCGCAATGAGCGTACCCAAAAAAGTGTCGTTGACAGCATGCAAACACGCACGCAACTCTATGATGTTTTGGGCTACCTGGCCTACGAGCGCAAGCTGGACGCGCTTTTTGGTAAAGAACCTTCGTAGTTTCACCTTGGACGGCGTGCAGCAAGCGTTTAGCACTGATTGGTTGAAGCGCGAACCGGCACTTCTGCTGGCACAAGGTTTTGCTGACAAACCCGCACTGTGGCTCAACGCGGTGATTTTGATTGAAGCGTTGCTGGATGCAATGTTTGGATTGAGCAATCTGGAAATAGCGCAGGCAAAGTTAGGTTGGTGGGTGGATGAGGCGGATTTGACCGTGTCGGGCGCGCCCCGGCATCCACTGACGCAGGAAATGGGCGCTCAGCAAGCAAAGGTGTTACCTGATCTGACGCGCGCTGCACTGGCATGGATGCTGCTGTCCACCGCTGCAGATGCGTCTGCGCAACGAAGCCAATTTGGCGAGTTCGCGCGCGCGGCGTCAGCACTTGTTGACGAAGGTGATTGCACCGCGATGTGGACAGAGCTTGCGTTAAAGCGCCAGCTGCAGCTGCACGCCAAGCCAGATCGCTTCGGCCCGTGTGTATTCAGTCGCGCCCGCTTGGCGGAGTTTCAGCTGAAGGCCTCCGTGGTTTCGGCGCGTGGCTACCTGCTGGAGCCAGATCGGGTTTTGCAGGCACCTGCCTTGATCGCCGAATTGCACTGCACGCAGGAACGCCTCAACAGCGCTGTGCAATCGCAAGATCGCGGGGCTCGCTCTGCCACCCGCGCTTATGCGGTGCTGCACGCGCGCGAAGCGGCGCGATGGGCAAAAGCGGCTGCGATAAAAAAATCAGCGCCATTGGTCAGCGCTGCGCCGGGAATTCTCGGCGTGATTTGCGCATGGCGCGCGGCGCGGACTTAAGCAAAGTGGGCTAAGAGCTGTTTTGTGTGAGCAAAACGGGTGGATTAAAAAGTGCTCTGCGCCAGCTGAGCGGGCGGACAAAAATATTTTAGGAGCTGAGTCATGGCTGGATCTAGTTTTTTTATGCTGATAGACGACATCGCTACCCTGCTTGACGATGTCGCGGTGTTGAGCAAAGTGGCCGTCACCAAAACCGCAGGCGTTTTGGGTGATGACCTTGCGTTGAACGCGCAACAAGTCAGCGGCGTTAACCCAGAGCGTGAGCTGCCGGTGGTTTGGGCAGTGGCCAAAGGCTCCATGCTCAACAAAGTGATCCTGGTGCCCTCGGCGCTCGCTTTGAACGCGGTTTTGCCAGCTGCCGTGACGCCGCTACTGATGGCGGGTGGCGCCTATCTTTGTTTTGAGGGCGTAGAAAAGTTGGCGCATTCGTTCTTGCACACCAAGCAAGAGGATGAATCGCATCACCAGGCGCACCTGGCGGCGGTTGACGACGAAAGCGTTGATTTGGTGGCCTTTGAGAAAGACAAAATATCCGGCGCGATTCGAACGGATTTCATTTTGTCGGCGGAAATTATTGTGATTGTGTTGAGCACAGTTAAAGTCGAAAGTTTTTTATACCAAGTCTTGGTGCTCTGCACGGTTGCAATATTTTTGACGATTACGGTTTATGGCTTGGTCGCCGGCATCGTTAAGATGGATGATTTAGGTCTTTATTGGGCGCGCTCGAAGTTTGCGTTCAAACGCAAAATGGGCGCGCTACTGCTAATTGCCGCGCCAAAGCTGATGAAGTTTTTGTCGGTAGCAGGCACGCTTGCGATGTTTCTGGTCGGCGGTGCCATTATTGTGCACGGCTGGCCGACGCTGCATCACGCGCTGGAAAGTGTCGAGCAACAAGCCAGCGCCGTGGCGAGCGTCGGGGCGCTGTTAAAATTACCTGCCGGGATGATGTTTGAGCTGGTTATCGGCGTGCTTACCGGCGCAGTTTGTTTGGCAGTCTTCATGTTGGCTAAAAAAATGTTTGGTAAGCGCGCCGCTTAGTTTTTTCTTTTAAATTAGGTTGCTATCCAAACGCAATCGGGTAGGAGCCTAATATTTTAAGCTGCCCAGCCAGATGTCCCATTTCCCCCAGTGCGGCTTTCAGGGCATCGTCTTTGATGTGGCCCGCGACGTCTAAGAAAAAAGCATACTCCCATTTGCCGGTGCGCATCGGCCGGGATTCAATGCGGGTCATGCTGACCCCGGCACGTGCCAGCGGATCTAGCAACTGATACAGCAGGCCCGGCTGATCTTTGCCGGCCAGCATCAGGCTGGTTTTGTCGTGGCCGCTGGGCTCAAACAGCTGGCGTCCGAGCACGACAAAGCGCGTCGTGTTGTCCGCGCGGTCCATGATGCTGCGGCGCAGAATTTTTAGGCCGTATATTTGCGCGGCGGTTTCCGAGGCGATCGCCGCTGCCTCGGGGGCACCCCGCGCACGTCGGGCGGCTTCAGCGTTGCTCGCGCAGGGGATTTTTTCTGCCTTGGGCAGGTTTTTCTTAAGCCACATTTTGCATTGGCCTAAGGATTGCGCATGCGAATAGACCCGCTCAATCTTGCTTAAGTCCTCACCTGTGCTCATTAGATGTTGCTCGATAGACAGCTCAATTTCGCCGCAAATTTTAAGGTCAGAAGCGACGAACATGTCCTGCGTGTGGTGCACCGAGCCTTCGACCGAATTCTCAATCGGCACAACGCCAAAGTCTGCGTTTTTCGCCTCGACCTCTTGAAACACTTCCTCGATCGATGCCAGCGGCAGCACTTTGACCGAGTGACCAAAGTGTTTCAACACCGCCGCTTGGCTAAAGGTTCCCTCTGGGCCCAAAAATGCAATGCGCAGCGGGTTTTGCTGGGCCAAACACGCCGACATGATTTCGCGGAATACGCGCACTAATTCGGCGTTATTGAGCGGCCCAGTATTGCGCTCGATCACCATGCGCAGCACTTGGCTTTCGCGCTCGGGGCGGTAGTAGTCAATCGCTGCGGCAAGCGGGCCTTTGACTTGCCCAACCCGCCGGGCGTAGCGGGCGCGCTCGGCAATCAGGGATTGAATCTGCTGATCGACGTTGTCAATACGTTCGCGTAGCTCAGGCAGGCTTAAGGGCGGGCGCTTCGGCGCGAGTGCCGCGCGTTTGACAATCGCACGCACGGCTTTCGCTTTTGCCGGCTTGGCTTTCTTCAGGACTTTATTGGTTAGGATTTTCGCTTTCGGCTTGGCTTTAGCCTTGCGTTTTTTCGGTGCAAGTGGGTCGTCCAGTAATTCTGAGTCGATCACGTTTTTCGCAGTTTTTGACTTTGGTTTTGGCATCACTCAACTCACTACCACAGGAATCTGGGCAATTTTGCTTTGCCAAAGCTTCGGCCCGGTTTCATGCACCGACGTGCCTAAACTATTGACCGCAACGGTTACCGGCATATCGAGCACTTCAAACTCATAAATGGCTTCCATGCCTAAATCGGCAAACCCCACCACTTTTGACGCTTTGATGGCTTTGCTCACTAGATATGCCGCACCGCCTACTGCCATCAAATAAACCGCTTTGTTGGCTTTGATTGCTTCAATGCCAGCCGGGCCACGCTCGGCTTTGCCAATCATGCCGATAAGCCCGGTTTGTACCAGCATTTGCGCGGTGAATTTATCCATGCGCGTGGCGGTTGTTGGGCCTGCGGGGCCAACGATTTCATCGCGCACTGGGTCTACTGGGCCGACGTAATAAATCACGCGATTTTTAAAATCGACAGGCAGCTTCTCACCGCGCGTTAGCATCTCGGTCATGCGCTTGTGCGCCGCGTCCCGCCCGGTCAGTAGTTTGCCGGACAGCAGCAGTACTTCGCCGGGTTTGAACGACGCGACCTGCGCTTTATCGAGCGTATCCAAATTTACTTTACGCGCCTGGCTGACGTCATAGGTCAGCTTTGGCCAATCCTTCAAATCGGGCGGCGTAAGCACCACGGGGCCAGAGCCATCCAGAGTAAAATGTGCGTGCCGGGTGGCGGCACAGTTGGGAATAATCGCCACCGGTAAGTTCGCAGCATGGGTCGGGAAGTCGCGGATTTTGATATCCAGTACCGTAGTCAGCCCGCCCAGTCCTTGGGCGCCGATACCCAGCGCATTGATTTTGTCGTATAGCTCAATGCGCAATTCTTCGATGCGATTTGCCGGCCCGCGCAATTTCAACTCTTGCATATCAATGGCGTCCATCAAGGATTCTTTCGCCAAGATCATTGCTTTTTCACTGGTGCCACCGATACCAATACCCAGCATACCCGGCGGGCACCACCCCGCACCCATCGTCGGCACCGTTTTCAACACCCAATCGACCACGGAATCGCTCGGGTTGAGCATGGCAAACTTACTTTTCCCTTCAGAACCGCCACCCTTAGCCGCTACGATCACATCGACCGTATTGCCTGGTACCACTTTCATCAGTACGCAGGCGGGCGTATTGTCTTTGGTGTTGACGCGCTTGCCCACCGGATCCGCCAGCACGCTGGCACGCAGTTTGTTGTCTGGATAAAGATACGCTTGGCGTACACCGGCATTGACCATGTCTTCAACGCCCATAGTGGCGTCGCCCCAGCGCACGTCCATGCCGATTTCTAAAAACACCGAGACAATCCCGGTGTCTTGGCAAATTGGTCGATGCCCCTCAGCGCACATACGCGAATTGATTAAAATCTGGGCGATTGCATCTTTGGCGGCCGGGGACTGTTCTAAATCGTAGGCGCGACTGAGGTTTTTGATGTAATCCACCGGGTGGTAATAGCTGATGTATTGCAGCGCGTCGGCGACGGATTGGATGAAATCAGCTTGTTTGATTTCAGCGTGCTTGATGTCGGATTGTGATTTGAGGGTGGTCATAATGGTCAGCAGCAGACTAGGGCGAACAGGAGTTTAACGACTGACCGCCTTGAATGTTGGATTGCGCGCTATAAAGGTGCCTGTGCATTTTGAATCGTCGTGGATGCTAAACTGACTTCGAATTCCGTCGACCCCGAATTAGCGCATGAAAAATTATCTGTTAGTGCTGCTATTGATTGTTAG
>JANNYO010000638.1:0-4631 GCA_031410115.1 Rhodanobacteraceae bacterium
AAAGATGAAAAACCGGGTCGTCGTCGTGATGACGATTTCAGTGGCGAAGAAGGCATAGGGACTGGCGACAATGAAGCCTAAAGGTAAAGGAAAGGGTAAGCCGAAGGATCGTAGCGCAAGTTCGCGTTTTTTCCGTCGCAAAAAATTCTGTAAGTTCACCGCCGAAGGCATTTTATCGGTGGATTACAAAGACTTAGGCCTGTTGCGCCAGTTCGTGAGCGAGACCGGCAAAATTGTGCCGAGCCGCATCACGGGTACCAAAGCGAAGTATCAACGTCAGTTGGCGACCGCTGTGAAAACAGCGCGCTACTTGGCGCTGATTCCTTACACCGACAATCACATCTAGGAGCATTACCATGGAAGTGATTTTGTTGCAGAAAGTCAAAAGTCTCGGCAGTTTGGGTGACAAAGTGGTTGTGCGCGCCGGTTTCGGTCGCAACTTCTTAATCCCATACGGCAAAGCGGTTCCAGCGACCGCAAACAACGTGCAAGAGTTTGAAAAGCGTCGCGCCGAATATCAGGCGAAAGCGGATTCACTCCTGAGCGCTGCAGAACGTCGCAAGAAGCAGTTGGAAAATGCCTCTGTTACGATCAAGGCGAATGCCTCGGCCGAAGGCAAGCTGTTCGGCTCAGTCGGCCCGCGCGACGTCGCGGAAGCCTTCACCGCAGCCGGCACGCCGCTAGAAAAGAGCGAAGTGATGATGGGCGAAGGCCCATTGCGCCGCGTCGGCGAGTTCGATGTGCAGGTCAGCCTGCACGCCGAAGTCCAGTGCGCAGTGAAAGTGATTATCGTTCCCGAGAAGTAAATCACCGTGATGCGCTAAAGCAGCGCAGCTGAAGTGAATAAAAACCCGCGTGTGCGAACTCGCGGGTTTTTTGTTTTTATGCGGCGATTAAAGCGCGAGAAGATTGCAACACATTCGCACGTCCCAGCCAATTCCACCAAAGCGGATGCCGCACGGCTGCTGGTACGCCTGTTAGACTGCGCGAACCCGAAAATTGACAATTGCTTTAATGCGTATCCGAACCCGAGTTACTGAACGAATTTCGCAAAATAGCGCTGCTGAGCGCATCGGTGGGCTTGAACCCGCGTGCTTGGTCGCGATTGCGGGCCCGCTATTGGGCACGCGCATTGAACTGGATGGCGCGCCGTTGACCATTGGGCGTTCGTCCGAGTCTGGCTTAACCATTCCGCATGCCAGCGTCTCGCGCCACCATTGCCGCATCATTCGCGATAATCGAATGTTTGTGCTTGAAGACTTGGGCTCGACCAATAAAACCTTTGTCAATGGCTTGATGATTGAGCGCACGTTATTGGCCGATGGTGATCGCATCAAACTGGGCGATAGCGTTTTTAAGTTTTTTGAGCTGGGCAGTGTGGAAGCGGATTATCAGAAACAGCTGGTCGATTTAGCGGTGATGGACGAGTTGACCGGGATCTCCAATCGGCGGCATTTTTTAGCGTTGATCACGCAAGAAATTGCTGAAGCCCGCCGCCAAAACATGAGTTTGGCATTGATCATGGCCGATCTGGATCACTTCAAGCCGATTAACGATGCGCATGGGCATTTAGATGGTGATTTGGTACTGAAGCGCTTTGCTGAAATTTTAGTACAAGAATTGCCGCCTTTGGGCTTGGCTGGGCGGCTGGGCGGCGAAGAATTTGGCGTATTGCTGCCTGAAGTTTCAGTTGCCCAGGCAAAAGCATTTGCCGAAAGCGTGCGCAAAAATACCGAAAGCGCGGTGCATCAATTGAGCAATGCGCACGTGAATATCACCGCCAGTTTTGGCGTTGCAATGCTGAGCGACTTGATGGATGAACCGACCGCTTTATTGCGTGCCGCCGACGCCAAACTGTATGAAGCGAAGGCCGCAGGGCGCAATTGCGTGGTGCTGTAAAGATGCAACGGGCGCGCGCGGTGGTGTTGGTTTCTGGCGGCATGGATTCAGCGGTGACGTTGGCGCTGGCGAAAGAACGTGGCTTTGATGCCTACGCGCTCAGCATTGACTATCAGCAGCGTCATCGTGCGGAGCTGGATGCGGCGCGCAATAACGCGCAACGGCTGGGTGCAGTCGCACACAAATGCGTGCCAGTCGATTTACGCAGCTTAGGTGGCTCAGCGCTTACCCAAGATGACATGGCGGTGCCAACTGAACCCAGCAGCGGCATTCCCAGCACCTATGTGCCCGCGCGCAACACCATCATGCTCTCGATCGCGCTGGGCTGGGCTGAGGTACTGGGCGCAAATGATTTGTTTACCGGCGTAAATGCCGTTGATTTTTCCGGCTATCCAGATTGCCGCCCGGCGTTTATAGACGCTTTTCAGGGGTTGGCGAATGTTGCCACCAAGGCCGGAGTTGAAGGCGCAGGTTTGCGCATCCATGCACCACTGATTGCGATGAGCAAAGCCGACATTGTGCGTGAAGGTCTGCGTTTAGATATCGATTTTGCCAGCACCGTCAGCTGCTATCAGGCCGACAGCCTGGGCCGTGCGTGCCGCGTGTGTGACGCGTGTCGATTGCGTTCGGCCGGCTTTATTGATGCCGGAGTTGTCGATCCGACCCGGTATTTTTGAGCCTGCTCCTCAAAACGAACCGTCACACGTTGCCTAAAACTAACCGCGAAAAGCAATTCGACGGCTTATCGTGCGGCAGGCGCTAGCCGGATGGCTGGCATTAGGCTACGTTTCAGTCATGCTTTCAAATTCCAAAATTTTTTGCTGGTTGCGTGCAGCCAGCCACGCGTTTGCGCTTTGCGCGCTCGCCGCGTGTGCGGGCAAAGCAACGCACGAACATTCCGGCACCTACATCGCGCCGCCTGAGCCCGCGTCAGGTACTACGACTACCGGGGCAAAAGCCGACTCAGCCGCGAACGCTGCGCCGCCAAGCAACCTCAAGCGCACCAATCGGGTGTTTACCACGGTAACCGGCATTGAGGATCGAGCGCTGCGCGTCAATGCCCTGAGCGCTATTGAGCTGCGTGGGCTCAAGCGCAAACAAAGTGCGAGCGAGGCGCAGATTCGCCGACTGTATAAGCGTGCACCGAAACAAATCATGGTGGCACTGGAGCCTTTTGGCTATTACCAGGCGAAAATCACGTCAACGCTGGCGCTCGTCTCAGAGAAATACCTCGCCAATTTTGCCGTTGATTTGGGCCGACGCACGGTGATTAGATCGGTCAATTTTAAGCTCGATGGCCCGGCCGAATTGGATGTAAGCGTCAGCAAAGCCTGGCGCAAAATTGCACTTAAGCCGGGCGAACCACTGGATCACGCGCGCTATGAGGCGGCAAAAAACGAGGTGCAGCGTGCGCTTTTGCAGCGCGGCTATTTGGACGCGGAACTGGTTGAGCACCGTGTGGATGTGTCGCGCGCGAACGCAACAGCCGAGGTATTTTTGACCTGGAAAACCGGCGTGCGCTATGCCTTGGGGGAAACCAAATTTAGTGGCGGGCAATTTAGCCCCGAGTTCCTAGCGCGCTACGTCAGCTACGACGTCGGTGATTTGTACACGCAAACGCGGCTGTTAAATTTGCAGCAGCGTTTAGTAGATGCTGACTATTTTTCGGTGGTGGAAATTGCGCCTGAAACTGACGCTGCGGCGAACGGCATCGTGCCTATCAGTGTCGAGCTAGTGCCGGCGAAACGCTCGATTTATACCTATGGCGTTAGTTTTGGTACGGACTCGGGTGCCGGTGTAAAAGGCGGGCTGGAGCGCCGTTGGGTGAATGATCGCGGCCACAAATTTCGCAGTGGCGCGGAAGTTAGCCAACGCCTAAAAGTGTTGGCGGCAAGTTACGAAATACCGTTACCGGACAAGGCCCGCACCACCTATGCATTGAATTTGAGCTATCGCGACCAGCAAACCGATACCTCGCGGGCGAAGCTGACCAAGCTTGGCGTGGCGCGTAGCCGCGAATGGAAAGGCTGGCAGCAAACCTATGCCCTGAGTTGGCTTAAAGGCGATTTTGAAATTGGTGGCGAATTCGGCTCAAGCACATTGCTTTATCCGGAAATTATTCTGTACAAGCGCGAGGCCGACGACTTGCTGTACCCGCGCGAGGGTTACGCAGCGACGGTGAATGCGCGCGCTGGTATCAAGGGTTTGCTGTCGGATACCTCATTTGCGAACGCCAGTATTGACGCACGCTACATCCATTCCCTGGCGGACAATCAGCGCCTGTTGGCGCGCGGTACCTTCGGTGCAGTCTATGCACAAGACTTCAATCAGCTGCCGCCTGAGCTGCGCTTTTTTGCCGGCGGCGATCGCAGCATTCGCGGCTATGACTATCAGGAACTCGGGCCCCTCAATGGCTTAAATAAAGTACGCGGCGGCAAATATTTGGCAGTACTTTCCGGCGAATACGAATACGCCTTCAATGACACCTGGGCGCTTGCCGGCTTCGCTGATGTTGGCAATGCCTTCGACTCGAGTTCCAGCGCAACTGGTTCAGCGAGTAAAAGCGCCGGTATAAAAAAGAGCGTTGGCACCGGCATCCGCTGGCGTTCACCGGTGGGCATTGTGCGAATCGATTTTGCCTTCGCCATTGATGAGCCAAAATCACCGCTAAAACTGCATCTGGTCATTGGGCCCGACCTATGAGCGCTGTTAGACCCAACAAACTATTCCGC
>JANNYO010000639.1:0-3397 GCA_031410115.1 Rhodanobacteraceae bacterium
GATCAATCAGCCCTACAGCCAGCAGCTGACGGCACTGGGTGTGTCGCCGATGATCTTTGTGCTGAGTGCTGGTGCATTGCCGAATGGTTTGAGCCTGTCCGAGGAAGGCTTGCTCAGTGGCACCACCAGCACCAGCGGCAATTTTAGCTTTGAAGTCAGCGTCGGCGACGCGCAGTTTTGCACCCGCACGCAAAGTTTCACGCTGCTGATCCATGGGCTCAATCCCGCGCCCACTTACGCGGCGGTGGCAGGCTTAGTCCGCCAGCAGGGCAGCGCGCCGCGCTTTGATGCGATCGCCAATATCGCCGACAGCCAAACTCCAGCAAACAGCCTAGTGCTTTCTGCGCCAACGGCATCGCTTGGTTTGAGCATTGCCAGTATTGGCAACAATGCCGGTCAAGTCAGCGCAGCGATTGCTGCGAGCTGCACTGCAAGTGTGGGCAGTGGCGGGCGCGTCGGTTTCAGCGTATCCGACGGCAATACCACCACCGTCGGCAGCACGCCGGTATTGGTCAGCGCCAACACGCCACCATCGATACGCTATGACAGCGTGACTGTGACGCTAGGTGCGAGTGCGGATGTCGACGGTATTGATCCAAGCGATAACGGCAGCATCGTAAGCTACGCCATCGGCGCGCCAAACACCTACACCGGCGGCGCTACCATTGGCCCCGATGGGCGCATTCGCCTCAGTAATGCGGGCCCTGTGGGTGAGTATTTTATCGGCATTTTAGGCGTTGATAACTGCGGCGCGATGGCGGAAACCCAGCTGCTGGTGAAGGTGGTTGCGGACGCGGTGTTTCGCAGTGGCTTTGAGTGAGCAAAGTCGGTGTTTTGAGTGCAGTAAAGTCGCCTAGATTCTGATTCCAGCTTGTTTTGTCTTGGCCGCGCCGCACCGCTCAAACCTGCGCCGAAGTCCACTCGGGCGTCTGGATTGAGGCCATAGCCTTCGCCGCATATGCCGGGCGACCGCTACCCGTGATCGGATTGAAGTCGCTTTCATTGTTGACACCGAACAATTGCCTTGGTCATGGTGCGTGCTATATATGCGATATGCATATAACAAACTGGTAGTAAAATACCTCTTGAAAGTCAATAAAATCATAGTATATGCTGTATGCAAATAGCATATAACTTTCTCCATGACAGCTCGCACATACACCATGTCCGCCCGTAATCAACACCGCCAATGGATGTTGAAGCCGCAAGATTTGGTCGTCGCTTTCAAACTAGCGCTATTGCGCGGCGTGCGGATTAGCTATCAAGAACTGGCGAAACAATTGCACCTTTCTCAATTTGAAGCGCACGCGGCAGTGCAGCGTTTGCTCGCGGCGCGCTTGGTTTCAGATGTGGCAGGCCTAGTCCCAGTGCGTCAGGTGTTCGCTGATTTCGTCTGCTTTGGCGCCGTTTATGTTTACCCAGCTGTGCGCAGCGAACTCACAATCGGCATGCCCACCGCACACGGCGCGCAGCCCCTGCGCGCATTGGTCATGTTTGTCGATGAATCAGTGCCTGTTTGGCCCGATGCCGAAGGCACCGCACGCGGCACTGGCCTGCTACCGCTGTATGACAAAGCGCCGCTAGCAGCGAAGCGCGACCCGAAGCTATATGAATTGCTAACACTATTCGACGCCTTACGCATCGGCCAAGCGCGTGAACGTAGCTTGGCTGAGCCGTTGTTGCGTGAGCGACTGGCCCAATGACTGCGTTTGAACATAATTTGGCGCTCGTGCAAGCCGTGGCACAAGCGTTGGGTCCATTGCGGGAACAGCTGGTGTTTGTCGGCGGCTGCGCCGTGGGATTGTTGGTGACTAATGTACGAGCACAACCCATCCGCATGACTATAGATGTTGACTTAGTTGCCGAAGTGACAACGCTCATTGAATTTCATGCCCTGGAAAAGCAATTTGTCGCGCTGGGGTTTAGTCATGATCTTTCCAAAGATGCGCCGATTTGCCGTTGGCGCAAAGCTGAGCTAGTTGTTGATCTAATGCCGTCGCATGAGGGGGTTTTGGGCTTCCACAACCAATGGTATCCACTGGTTCTGGACAGCGCGGTGCGAATTCAGCTGCCCAATCTGAGCCACATTCAACTTATCGCCGCGCCCGCCTTTGTTGGCACAAAAATAGAAGCGTTCAAAGCGCGTGGACGCGGCGATTTTTTAGCTAGCCACGACTTGGAAGACATCCTTACCCTCGTCGATGGCCGCGATACGCTGCTCGAAGAAATCAACGATGCAGCGGCTGAGCTTCGGCAATATTTATCCACAACATTTAGCGAATGGCTATTGCATCAGGACTTCCTGCAAGCGTTACCTGGGCACCTGCCCGCAGACGCCGCTAGCCAGCGGCGCTTGGGGCGATTGTTGAATGTGTTGCGCGCCATTGCGGGCAATGCGAACTCGCTGCTCGCGAGCTAAAATAGTGCCGCTACTCAAACCCACTGGGCAACATCGCATCCGCAACCACCTTCACTTCTAGCTGCGTTTCCGCCATCGCGCCAAAGTTATCAACACTTACCGATGCGGCCCGCATTGGTCGGTCGCACGCGGCCATCGGTAGCAATGCTAGCGCCACCAGCATAGGTGTTTGGCGCGCCAATGGTGCGTGATGGCAAGTGTGGTTTGCCTTCAATGCACATCCCAAGAGTTGACCGTGAAATCCCCTTGCTCGCCCTGAAAAATCTCAAGTGGCGTCGCTATATTGCTGCTGCGTCGAATCACGAATTTGCTTTGCCCGGCGGTGGGGATGGGCCGCCACACGGCAAAGTCAACGATACCGTCGCCGTCATAGTCGCCTTGGGCGATGCTGTCGCCGGCGAGGCCAAAAGGAATCGCAAACCCAAACAACGTGGCGTTACCTTCGCCGGTCGTCGTATCACGGGTGAACGCATATTTGATGTTGGCCCCGAGGTTGATGTTTCGCGACACCGCAATGTCAGTGGCCGCGTCACCGACAAATTGGCCGGGAACTACAAAATCGGTGGCAAGGCCAAAATTGAAATTGCTCACAAACGCACCATCCACACCTGAAAATATCTGGAAAGCCCCATTGCCTGCGCCGTCATTGTATTGCACGCTAAAATCCGCGCGCCCATCGCTATTGACATCACGCAGCGTGAATCCGATCGCGTTCGGGACATTGGAGATTGGGAAACTTGACACCATGCCGGTTGTCGATTTGCGAATCAGATAGCTGACGTTGGGGTTGCCCGTCGTACCAGGTCTAAATACGGCAAAATCGGTTACGCGATCGCCGTCGAAATCTGCGGCGATCTGTGCAACGTCACCGGTTTGCCCCAAGTTAAATTGCAGCGGCACATCGTTCGGCCTGGACGAGCGTCGCACGCTAAAGCGGCCAGCGGTGCCTGGGCTCCAGACCGCTGCGTCACTGTAACC
>JANNYO010000640.1:0-2431 GCA_031410115.1 Rhodanobacteraceae bacterium
ATGTGGAACGAGCACACGCACATCTCCGAGGTCGAGTATTGGCGCTGGTGGCTGGTGCATTTATGGGTTGAGGGCTTTTTCGAGGTCTTCGCCACCGCCGTCATGGCGCTGATCTTTACCCGCTTAGGCTTGATCAAGACCGCAACCGCCGCCGCGAGCGTGCTGTTTGCCACGATTATTTTTATGGGCGGCGGCGTGCTGGGTACGTTGCACCATCTGTATTTTGTCGGCACGCCGATTTCGGTGGTTGCGCTGGGCGCGAGCTTTAGCGCGCTGGAAGTGGTGCCGCTAACTTATATTGGGTTTGAGGCTCATCACACCTGGAAGCTGGGCCAGGCGGCACCGTGGATGGCGCGCTACCGCTGGCCGATCATGTTTTTTATTGCTGTATCGTTCTGGAATTTGGTGGGTGCCGGTTTGTTCGGTTTCTTGATCAATCCGCCGCTGTCGCTGTATTACATGCAGGGGCTTAATTTGACGCCACTGCACGGCCATACGGCGCTGTTCGGCGTGTACGGCATGCTTGGCATCGCGCTGCTACTGTTTTGCATGCGCGGCCTACGTGCAAATGTGATCTGGGACAACGCCACGCTCAAAGTTGCGTTCTGGGCGCTCAATATCGGCCTGGTGCTGATGGCGGTTCTGACCCTGCTGCCACTGGGTACGATGCAGCTGTTGGCAACCATCGAGCACGGCTATGCCTACGCGCGGTCCGCCGATTTTATGCAGCAGCCCTGGGTCAAGATGTTGATCTGGATGCGCGTGCCGGGCGACACGATTTTTAGCGTCGGCGCGCTGGCGTTGTGCTGGTTTGTATTGCGCCTATGGATTCGCCCCAATCGCGCGCCGGCGGCCTGAGTGTTGGCGTTTTATCCGCAAATTAAGTGGCTGCATATCGCCGCTGTGCTGTTCAGCGGCAGCTTGTTCGCGCTGCGCGGCGCTCTGGTGCAGATCGCGAAGCCGCATTGGGCGCTAGCGGCACCGGTGCGCTATTTAAGCTACAGCATCGACACGGTGCTGTTAACGCTAGCGCTGATGCTGTTGACGATGCTGCCGCATGAGATGTTTGCTAACGGCTGGCTGGCGATAAAACTTATGCTGCTGGTGCTGTATGTGGTGCTCGGAAGCTTTGCCCTCAAGCGAGGCGGCACAGCCAAAATACGTTTGATCTGCTACGTGCTAGCGCTGATCACTTTTGCTTGCATGCTGAGCATCGCGCACAGCCATCACCCGCTCGGATGGTTCGCGCGCTGGCTAGCTTGACTGCCAGGCAATGGCTACAGGGCAAGGATTTTACTGCGCCAGAAACCGCCTGCCGCGCAAATACAGCTGCGGGCGCAATCGCAAAAATACAACGAATTTGTTGTACATCGCTTGTGTTGTACAACAATTTTGTTGTGTAAAGTGTCTCCCCACTTTGGCACCACAACTCATGTCTGATTTTTTCTACGGCCGCACTTGGGAAATTGAGCAATGCTGGAACCTGCTGACCCAGGGCAATAACCTGCTGATTTTGGGCCCGCGTCGCATTGGCAAAACCCAGCTTTCTCGGCGGTTGCTAGAACGCGCGGACAACAAAAATGGCGCATCGCTTATGTCGACATCGCCGGCTGTGCGGACGAAACCGCCGTCATCGAGAAAATTGAAACTGCAACAAACAGCATCTGGCAAACGATGGCGGCGTTCGCGAAACGGATGGATGTCAATATCGACGGTACAACCGCTAAGCTCAGCGCGCTGTCCTGGCAGCAGCGCGGGTTGGCACGTTTCCAGCAGCTTGCAAGCGCGAATGAACCGGCTCTGCTGGTGATTGATGAAGGCCCGATGTTTTTACAGCGCCTGCTGGCACACGATGCCAAAGCCGGGGCGCGCTGGCTGCACGAGCTGCCGGACTGGCGCGAATCGGCGCCGCATTTGCGCGTGGTGCTGGCCGGCTCCATTGGCCTAAACACCTTGGCGGCGCGCTATCAGCTAACGACGGCGATCAATAATCTCAAGCCTTTTCACTTAGAAGCCTTTTCCGAGGCGGAAACACCTACGATGTTGGCGGCACTGGCGGTACACAAAAAAATCACTGTGCTGGCGGCGGCACAATCGCATTCAATGACCACCGTCGGTTGGCACGTGCCTGGCATTCAAAATGTTCAATCAACCGTGACGGGGCTGTCAGGAATTCTGTGTGTAAGGCAACTATTAACTAGTACATTATTTTGTGGTGGTTGCGCGATGTTGATCGAGTCCGCGCGCGCAGAATCACGCGGACGCACCGTCGGCGCTCGAGTTGTTCAAACGCCTTGGGAAGGCCGCTGGTCGGAATATGCTGAGCGTGGCGGCATGATGGTTCCGCTCGCTGGCGAAGTCGCTTGGCTCACCCCTGATCGTCGAAAACCCTACTGGCGCGGACGCATTGAGCGATTGTCGTACGAATTTG
>JANNYO010000641.1:0-6114 GCA_031410115.1 Rhodanobacteraceae bacterium
AGATAAGTCTCGCCGAACAGGCGACACGGCAGATAAGTCTCGCCGAACAGGCGACACGGCAGATAAGTCTCGCCGAACAGGCGACACGGCAGATGAATCTGCATTATTTGTTTATTAGGCAGCTTGGCGAACAAAACATCATTGAAAAAATGACTTTTAGCCGCACTTAGCTTGGACGCAACATGGTGTTGCGCCCCGCCACCCGATGGCACAACCGCAATTTCAAATGGATCTGACCATGACTGAAGCCCTACACACCCTAAGCGTGCCGATGTTTAATAAAATGTTGGGTGCCTTGCTGCCAATTTTTGAGAAGGCAAAAGCCTACGCCGCCGAGAAAAAGTTCGAAGAGTCCGTGCTTGTTAACGCGCGCCTAGCGCCGGATATGTTTGCGCTTGCGCGCCAAGTACAAATTGCCGCCGACTTCGCTAAAGGCTGTGCTGCGCGTCTGTCACAAACTGACATGCCGAAATACGATGACAACGAAACCACGTTTGATGCACTCAGCGCGCGCGTCGAGAAAACGCTGGCGTTCGTCAACAGCATAGATGCCAGCAAGTACACAGGTGCCGCGGAACGGATTGTCAGCATTTCTTTGGGTGGAAAAACCTATGAAATGGATGGGCTGAGCTACCTGCGTGACGCGGTATTGCCAAACTTCTATTTTCATTTGAGCATGACCTACGCAGTGTTGCGCCACCATGGTTTGGCAATTGGTAAAAATGATTTTATGGCGCGGGTTTAGCCGCAACCATGGCAAAACTACCCAAGCCAAAACTACCCAAGCCGAAGCCTAGCTACACCAAATCCAACCTGCCGGAAAAAATCTGCATCGTGTGTTTACGGCCGATGCAGTGGCGCAAAAAGTGGGAAAAAGTGTGGGATGCGGTGAAATATTGCTCGGTTGCGTGCCGCAAAGGCACGCCGCGCTAGTGCGCGCCGCGCCTGTTTTGATGTTCAAGCCGCAATAATTTTCTGCTCAATGGCGCCAAAAATACTCATCCCGGCGGCATCCAGCATTTCAATATGCACCGTGTCGCCAAAGCGCATAAACGGCGTTTTGGCCTTGCCATCGGAAATCATTTCCAGCATGCGAATTTCAGCCAAACAGCTGGCACCGACGGATTCGTCTTGATTTGCCACGGTGCCGGAACCAACGATTGTGCCAGCGCAAAGCGGCCGGGTTTTCGCCGCATGCGCGATCAGCTGAGCGAAATTAAACTGCATGTCGACACCCGCTTGCGGCGCACCAAAATGCGCGCTGTTGATTTTTGAGCGCAGCGGCAAATGCACTTTGGAATCCTTCCACGCGGCACCTAATTCATCCGGCGTCACCAACACCGGGCTCAAGCAGGAGCGCGGTTTGCTTTGCAAAAAGCCAAAGCCTTTCGCCAGTTCATTCGGGATTAAATTGCGTAGGCTGACATCATTAATCAGCCCAATCAGCTGGATGTGTGCGGCGGCTTCATCAGGCGTTACCGCCATCGCGACATCGTCGGTGACGATGATGACTTCGGCTTCAAGATCAATGCCGTAGTCCTCAGATGTCACCCGCACCGGATCGCGCGGGCCAATAAAACCGGCGCTTACCGCTTGATACATCAGCGGGTCGACATAAAAACTTTCCGGCACTTGCGCACCCCGCGCCTTGCGCACGCGTTCGACGTGCGGCAAATAGGCGGAGCCATCGACAAACTCGTAGGCGCGCGGCAACGGTGCCGCAAGGGCATTGAAGTCAAGCGAAAAAATGTCTTGCGCGTCAATGGTTTGCGCGTTTACCGCCAGTTCTAGGCGCTCAGCGAGCGCGTTCAATCGGGGCGCGCAGTTGTGCCAATCATCCAGTGCGGCTTGCAAAGTCGTGGCAATCTGCGGGCAAGCCACGGCGCGCGTCAAGGCGCGGTTCACCACAATTAAAGTGCCGTCACGGCCGCCGGATTTTAAAGATGCAAGTTTCATATGGGTCGCCCGAATAAAGAGCCGCAGTTTGCCAGAGTTCGCTCCTTTGAGCGCTGCGCTTAAGACCAACGCCGAAGCAATCAGTGTCCTGACGTTAGTTTTAAACCGATCAACGAACTGATCAACAGCGTTAAAAAAACAATGCGCCAAAAATTGACCGGATCCCCCAAAAACACTATGCCAATAATTGCGACACCAACGCCGCCGATGCCGGTCCACACCGCGTATGCCGTGCCAATAGGAAGCGTGCGCGCGGCGTGCTCTAAAAAGCTAAAACTTAAAATAACGCAGACATAAAACACCAGCGTCCAGCCCAAGTGTTTGTGCCCATCCATCGGTTTGATCGCACTGGCAAAGCCAATTTCAAATAATCCTGCCAGACACAAATACAGCCATGCCATGTTAGCGCTCCGCATTTTTTACCGAAGCGCCATCGCCTGAGGCACATTCCGATGGCTGCAGGGCAATCGCGTGGTGAGCAGGCTGCCAACCCGGAGGCTGATATAGATAGGCTAGCCAATCGCGTGTGCTGGATGATGTTCGCAAATCCCGCACCAGGCGAATCAGCTCGCACAGATGCACCGCCACCGGATTATGTGAGTTGATCGGATTGGTAATGCCAAAAACCACCGCCTCTTTTTCCACTGCGTAGGTGCCAAAAAATTGATCCCATAACATTAACACCGCGCCATAGTTTTTATCTAAATACTGCGGCTGGGAACCGTGATGCACACGGTGATTACTTGGTGTGTTGAGCCACGGATCAAGCCAGCTCAGCTTGCCGATAGTTTCGGTATGCAGCCACTGCTGATAGGCAATGATAAAACCCAGAGCGCTTGCGACTAGCAGCGGATTAAAGCCGATCAGCACGGCTGGCAGATAGAACCACGGCGACAAAAAACCGTCGATAAAAGAAACGCGAAAGCCTGTGCTCTGATCATATTGCGTCGAGCTGTGATGCACCGAATGCGAAACCGCCCAATAGAGACGAATCTCATGGCCGCAGCGGTGGTCGATGTAGTAGAGAAAATCCACGAGCACGATCGCAGCCAGCGCGCTTAGCCAGCTCGTTTCAATCGTCCAAACGGCAAATTGGGCGGCAAAAAGAAACAGTGCGGTAATAAAGCTCAACGTCCATGCACTCATCATCAGCGTCAAAATCATCGGGCTGGTGGATGCGCCCAGCTCAAATAGGCTCGCTCGCGTCAGGGTTCCAGCGCGATGCCGACGCAGAAGTTCTAGCGGTAACAACAGCAAAAACAGCATCGACAGCGGCAGGCTGAGATCGTTTTCGATCCAATTGGGAATCAGCGTTGGGTTTGACATTTCCGTAGAGTTATAAAATAAGTGAGCGCTCACTTTATTATGGCGATATCTGGCTGTCAATGATAAAGTGAGAGATCACTCATTTTAAAAAAATCCGTATGCGCACAGCTGATCCCGCTTTACATGAACGTCGCCGCCTTGAGATTTTAACGGCCGCCGAACACTGCTTTATCGCCAAGGGTTTTCACCAAGCCAGCATGGCCGATATTGCTAAAACTGCGGGACTTAGCATGGGTTTGCTATATCGCTATTTTCGCAATAAAGCAGAAATTGTGGTGTCATTCTCCGCACGTGACCGGGAATTTGCCATGGAAAAGTTGGCTGAATTTGCCCGTTCTACAAAGCCAATTGCGGTTTTGACGCAGATATTGACCACGCTGATTGCCGATCAAGCCGAACCACAGGCATCGCGCTTGATCTGTGAAGTGCTGGCAGAAGCTGGACGCAATGGCGACGTGCGCAGTGCGATTCAAGCAGACGACGCCGCCCTCTTTGCGGCGCTTGAAGCTGCGATTTTGACGCAACAGCAGGCTGGCCGCGTCACGAAATCACATTCGGCAGCAACCCTGTCGCTGTTGCTGATGACGCTGATCGATGGCTGTGTTGGGCGCAGTGTTTGTATGCCGAATTTCGATGCGCCAGCTGCCAGCGCAGAGTTAATGCACGTCCTCAAAGCAGTGCTATCGCCCTAGCGACCGCGCACAAATACTGAAAAATCAGCCACGAATTTTGTTGGCGCAAAATTTGTTAGCCTATTCGGCTTCGTGACATCACTTTTAGAAACAGCCCATGACCCACAAAACCGTACTTGCAATCGCCTTTCTCGCCGCATTCCCGCTGTATGCGCAAGAGGTAGAACCCGATGCCCAGGGCGAAAATGCCCAGCTGAAAAAATTTATCGACAGCCTAAATTTTCAAACTGGCGACGTTAAAATTGGCCCAGCCAAAGCGATTATTCACGCCACTAGTGATTACCGCATGCTTGGCGCTAAAGACGCACAGCGCGTGCTGGAAGAACTCTGGGGCAATCCACCTGACTCGGAGATCTTAGGAATGATCGTGCCGAAAAAAGCGGGTTTAATGGGCGATGGATCTTGGGCGGTGGTGTTGAGCTACTCGGCGGATGGTTACGTCAGTGATAAGGAAGCGAACGACATTAACTACGATGAAATGCTGAAAACCATGCAGCAAGAAACGCTGGACAGCAATGTCGCGCGGAAAAATGCGGGTTATGGCAGCATCACTTTAAACAATTGGGCGACGCGACCGCACTACGACGCGACGAGCTCCAAGCTCTACTGGGCGAAAGATTTAACTTTCGATGGTAGTCAGGATCACACTTTGAATTACGACGTGCGTGCACTTGGGCGCTATGGCTATTTGAGCATGAACGCGGTAGCGACGATGGCGGACTTAAAAGCAGTTGAAACCGGTATGGTGGATGTAATCAAAATGGCCGAGTTCGAATCCGGCGCACGCTATGCGGACTTCAACGCAAGTTCGGATAAAACCGCAGCCTATGGTCTTGCCGCACTGGTTGCGGGTGGCCTTGCGGCGAAAACGGGGATGCTCGCTAAGTTGTTAGCGATCATTATCGCCGGTAAAAAAGTGCTATTTCTTGCTGTTGCAGGAATATTCGCCGGTGCGAAAAAATTCTTCGGTGCCAAGGGATCGAGCAATAACGGCGGCCCAGGGTCTAATGGGCCAGGCACGCCACCGCCGATGCGGTAGGCGTAACCAATCTGCGCAATATCGAGTTGAAACAATTGAAGATTTCAATGTGGGTTTGGCAAATTTCACCTAACAACATCAGCGCACCCGTTTAATCGGCACCCAAAACGCCATCAACAGCGCTGCTGACGCCGCGCACGCAGCACTTGCGCTAAACGCCGCGATTGGCGATGCACGCTCCCAAATCTCGCCAAACAGCCAGCTTGCGGGCAATAGCGGCAGGCCGCTGGCCAGATAAAACCATCCAAACGCACTGCCCTTTTGCGCCGGGTCAAGCACATCGGCAACCAGCGCTTTTTCCACGCCTTCAGTTGCAGCACTGATCAAGCCCATGCCGCAAAACATCGCGATCAGCGGCGCAATGGTGCTGCTGGCAAACGCAAAAGAAACATAGAGCAACGCATAACTCAGCCAGCCCGCAACCAACAGCGGCTTGCGCCCGATGCGATCTGATAGCGCGCCAAATGGTGTAGTCAGCAGCGTCGCAATGGCGGCCATCAGCGCCCAGCACAGCAGAGATTGCGACACGCTCAAGCCCAAGTCACGCGCACGCAGCAGCAAAAACATATTGCTGGAATTACCCAGGCTAAAAACGGCAAGCGCAATCAAATAGCGCTGGAACGGACGCGGCAAACTGCGCCAGCGCCAGTTTCTTGCGGTGGCGGTAGCGGTAACCAGTTGCGGTTTGATCTCAACAATTTGCGTTGCCAATGCCACGCACAAAAGCCCCGGCACCAACGCCCACAGCAGCACATGTTGCAAATCCGCACCGCCGGCAATCAGGGCGTACGCCAATAGCGGGCCGATCACCGCACCGGCGTGATCCATGCTGCGATGCACGCCAAACGCTGTGCCACGCTGGCTTGCCGGCACCGACTCACTCAGCAGTGCATCACGCGGTGCACTGCGCAGCGCTTTGCCCATGCGGTCCATAACGCGCAGGCCAAATACACCAAACGCCGTGCCTGCCAGTGCATACAGTGGGCGGGCGATTGCCGCCAAGGCATAGCCTAAAATCGCGGGCAGTTTGCGCGTCGCAAAGCGATCCGAAAGCGCGCCCGAGGCAAGCTTGAGCACCGCCGTCATGCTCTCGGCCACGCC
>JANNYO010000642.1:0-2951 GCA_031410115.1 Rhodanobacteraceae bacterium
GCTGTTGTTGTTGTTTTTACTGCTGACGTCTTTTTCATCATTCACCTCGAGGCTAAGTTTAGTACTTAGCTAGGTGTCCGCGAAAACGGGGCAAGATCACTTTGACTCGGAAGTTGTGCCGCTAAGAATGGATTTTCCGAACGCGCCATTGGTAAACAACGCATGTGTTTCCAAATTGAATCCAGCGGCTGGCGAAGCAAATACAATGAGTAATAGAAGCTTTCGGCAATTCATGGTTGTATTCCTGGTGAAAGTGGCGTGGTTTCTATGGTGGGTAGGGGCGGACCGCTGCGAATCAGTTCTGCCTCAATCATTTCAACTTTGGGCAAAATCCAAGCACAAAAAGCTTGCTTTTTCTGTTCATCAAATTTGGCTAAGGCCTCAAGATGATTGAAATTCCATTTTCCAAATTGATCACTCACTTGTTCCCAGGCCTCCTTTCTATCACTCAGTATCCAACTGGCACTTGTAATGAACACTTCCTTTTCACCGTCTGATATCGCACTCCCTTTCCAAACCGGATCACAAAAAAAGCGAGTCGACGAAATCGAACGGAGTTTGTCCGTGTATTGAATGCGTTCTTGCGCCAGTCCAACGTTTCTTGAACCTGGGTCATCACACACCCGGCCTAAAAAGTTAAAGTTTTGCCCGACATCCCAGGGAAAGCCGTGATAGCGAATGAAATAGCGCTGGGGAAAGTCGCCGCGCGGAAAACCTTTGCTGGATATACGTTTTGTCCAGTGATGGGAGTATTCGTCTTTAATGGCCGCGAAGTGATAGACAAAACCTTGATCACGCAAGCGCTGCTCGAAGCCCGGCATTTTTCCGTAGTATTGATCAGTTTCCGGCACCGCCATTATGAGGTGATCTGGATCAGATTCGATGCGATCTAACACCACCCTCTGATATCCGGGTACAAAAAAAACGGTCATTTCATCTAGTTTCCAGCTTGGGTCTTGCGCAGTATCGCGAAACCAGCCGTCCGGTCCAGATCGCCCCAGAACCGCACTACGGCAGCTACTCATGCCATTAGGTTTGGGCTTGCCATACCAGATAAAATGCACCCAGCCGCCTTCGATAGGCTTCATGGTTTCGGCGTCGATAAATTGCCGTTCCGCGACCGCGAGGGTTTTTGGTTCACTGCGGCAACTTGACAGCAAAAGCACTGCGCAAATGGCTAAGAAAAGGGTTTTAGGATTCATAGTTTTGCCCTCACATGGCATCGATACGCCAGACGCCATTGACGTCTTTCCTAAAGCGTACTTGGAATCCGTCGAATTGGCCCGCGGTAGCGGTTGCGATTGCGATCAGCATTTCAGCCGTATTGCGTGCAATTTGCCCGTCAACAATCGGGCCTAGTCGCGTTGCCACCGCGTTTAAGCGGCCTGCGTTGGCTAGCGCATTCCAAAGTGTCGTCATACGCGCCTGCTGTTTTGGCGATTGGGTATTGACGGCAAGCGCAATTTGATTTTGTATCAAGCGATTTTTCATCGCGTAGTAAACGCCACACAACGTTTGCCGCGTAAACGCAAGGCTTTGCGCTAAAACACGGGCTCGATCTTCGACAATTACCGGCGGCGTAGCGCTATTGCCATCGTCAAAGGTCACGATCGTCTTAGCGACATAAAGCCCAGCGCGCTCGTAGGCGTCTCCGTACCGAGAAAAAAACTTGCAGTTAATCGAGTTGCTGGTTGCGCATCGGGCAAAACGGCAGCTGTTGCAGAAAGATTTGGCTGCCGCATTGGGCAAGCCACAGTCTTTTATTGCCAAGGTAGAGGGCGGTGAGCGGCGCTTAGACGTCGCTGAATTTATTGATTACGCCCGAGCTTTAGGTGCAAGTCCAGTTGCCATTCTAAAACGATTGCTGAAGCCTTAGGCATTGCATAACGTAGCCTCGTCGCGGGTGTTGCACAAGCCACCGTCTTACGTGGGAGAAATTGAACTTTTTGTTGATTCGTTTGCCAAGGCAAACAAAGTGCGAACGACGCGTCGATCTAATTGAATTTTTGGCGATTTGTGTGGCGATGGATTGAACCCAGCAATTTTTTTGCAGCATCTAGCGCAAAGAATTGCCAAGGTTGATATGGGCGTGGTGTTGACGGTTTAGTCGTGCAAAGAGCCGCGCAGCTGGCAAAAAAACGTGTCGCAAGCAAAAGATCGTGCGCTTGCGGGTGCCGCGGCGTCGGCGGGTGGGTACTTGTTTGCCGTGTCGCCTTATCGGCGAGACTTCAACGCGCTACCGGCACCTGCATCGCGGCGATTACGCGCTTTTCAAAAATGTTGTTTTCACCCAATTCTTTCGCCGCACTGAGTGCTTTTCTAAACGTGTCGCTGCTGGCCGGATTGCCCTGTGCGCGCTGCACTTGCGCGAGTGCGAACAGGCTGCCCCAGCGATGTGCGGCAATGCCGCGCGGGCTTTCGCTAATCGCCATGGTGCGCGCAGCGGCGATTTGCGCGCGTGGCAGGTCGTTTAATTTCAGTGCGCAAATCGTTAGCTGTAACAGCGTGGGCTGCAAATCAAAATCGGAATCAGTGCGGTCTTCGCGGGCGATCACTTGCGTCAAAGTTGCGAGCGCAGCCGGGTAGTTTTCCTGCTCCATCTGAATCTCAGCAGCGCGGCTTTCAGCGCTGGACAATTTTCGATCGCGCATGCTCGGCGGCAAGGTGTTCAGTAGCGCGATGGTGCCAGCGATCAATTCGGATGCGGCGTCAAAGCGCTTTTGCCGCGTTAAAATCGCGCTGATAATATTGCGCGATTCTAAAACCGGCGCGGCGAGCTGGACAAAGCGTTGGCTTTGGCGCAGGCGGCGCTGAATATTCGCACGCAGTGTTTCGCCGCAAACGCCGCGCCGGTTTTAGAATCGCGCAATATTATCAGCGCGATTTTAACGCGGCAAAAGCGCTTTGACGCCGCATCCGAATTGATCGCTGGCACCATCGCGCTACTGAAC
>JANNYO010000643.1:0-2723 GCA_031410115.1 Rhodanobacteraceae bacterium
TGACACTCGCAGAATTGTCGTTGAAGCGCCCGGTCACCGCGATTATGATTTTCATCAGCTTTTTCGTGTTCGGCATTTTTAGCGCACGATTGTTGAAGTTGGAATTTTTCCCCGAGGTCGATGCGCCATTTGTCCAGGTCACCGTGCCTTATCCGGGCGGGTCACCGAAAGAAGTTGAGCGCGATATCGTTCGACCGATCGAAGCCCAGCTCGCCACCATCAGCGGTATCGAAAATCTTTATTCGCAGGCTACGGAAGACGGCGCATCCTTTTTCATGCTTTTTGATTTCAACAAAAATCTGAAGCTAAAAGTTGCGGAAGTGCGGGAAAAAGTTGATGCAGCGCGGGCAGATTTACCCAGTGACGTGCAGCGTATTTTCGTGCGAAAGTTTTCGAGTGGCGATCAAGCTGCGATCACGATTCGTCTAACCTCTAAAGGGCGCGACTTGAGTCGCGCGTATGATTTTTTAGATCGCAAACTTAAGCGCCCACTGGAGCGCATTCCGGGCGTTGCGAGTGTCAATATCGCGGGTGTGGAGCCGTCAGAAGTTGAGGTTTCGTTGCTGCCTGAGCGCATCGCGTCATTCAATGTCGATCTGAATGCGCTCGCGCAAAAATTAGCGAGCAGTAATTTTTCCGTTTCCGCTGGATTGATTCACGACGCCAGTCAGCGCTTTCGCATCCAGCCGGTGGGTGAACTTAACACCTTAGAGGAAATCGGCGCGCTGCAAATTACGCCGGCCGGCGTGCGCTTGCGCGATATTGCGGAAATTCGATTAAAGCCGCAAAAGACCGATGCGATAAGGATTTTGGACGGAATTTATGCCGTCGGACTAGATATTAATCGTGAACGCAACTCGAACTTGGTAGAAGTTTGTCGTGCGGTGATGCTGGAAATCAATCGGATTAGTAAAGAGCTGCCAGGGGTAAATTTAATTGTCGTTGAAGATCAGGGGCAGGGCGTAGAAAGCTCACTCGGTGAGCTGGTGAAATCCGGCTGGGAAGGCGCGATATTTTCGCTCTTGGTGCTGTATTTTTTCCTGCGCCATTGGCCCAGCACGCTGATGGTTTCTTTGGCGGTGCCCATTTGTTTGACGATGACTTTAGGTGCGATGTATTTCATCGGCTTGACCTTAAATATTTTGACGATGATGGGCTTGCTTCTGGGTGTGGGGATGCTGGTGGACAACGCGGTAGTGGTGGTGGAAAGCATCTATCAAGAGCGCGAAAAAAATCCGAATGATCCGCGTGGCAGTGCAATTGAAGGCACGCGCAAGGTGCAATTAGCGGTGACTGCGGGCACGCTAACATCGATTGTTGTGTTCCTGCCCAACGTGTTTGGCTCAACGACTCAAGTGGGTGTTTTTCTATACTACGTTGCCATTCCCTTGACCATTGCGCTTTTATGTTCTTGGCTGGTTAGCGTCAGTATTATTCCAATGCTCGCCGCGCGCGTGCAGCCGCCAAAAGGTTTGAGTCAAATCAAAATCGTCGAGCGCTGGAAAGATAGCTACGCCAGGCTGTTGCGCTGGACGTTGGCGCATCGCGCGATAACCATAACCGCGATGGGTTTGGTGATCATGAGCACCTGGATTCCGCTGCAATTTATCACCTTCAATTTCTTTGCCGGTTCAGTGGATCGCACCTTCAGGGCGGACTGGCAAATCCAGGGTAACTACCCGCTGCCGGAAATGGAGAAAGCCGCACGTTCTTTTGAGCAATTTTTGCTGGCGCACAAAAAAGAATACGAAATTGAGAACGTGTATAGCTATATCGGCGATCAAGGCATGGGCACCCGGATTCAAATGATTGAGCCAACCAAGGGCGCGCTGTTTGGTTTCAACATCTTGCCGTCAAAAAATCTATCGCCCACTGACGTCCAAGAAATGATTCGCAAAGCGATGCCGCTGTTTGCTGTGGGTAAGCCTAACTTTGGTCAAGGTGGCGGTTTTGGTGGCGGCGGTGGCAACAATAACGATAATGAAATTGAGCTACAAATAGGCGGCGACTCAAGTGAGGTGCTGGCGGCGCTATCGCAAGATGTCGTGCGCTTTTTGCAGGCGAAAGTGCCCGAGCTGAAAGACGTGCGCAGTGACTTAGGCAATGATCAAAAAGAAATTCGTATTCAAATTGACCGCGCACGGGCCGCAAGTTTAGGCTTTACCGCGCAGCAAATTGCCAGCACGGTGCAGGTTGCGATGCGCGGCTCGCCGATGCGCGAGTTTCGCACCGACAATGGCGAGGTGCCGATGTGGCTGCGCTTTAAGGACTCCGAATCGATTTCCTTAGATACGCTCAAGCAAGTGCGCATGACTCGCCCAGATGGTTTAAGTGTGCCGCTGGATGCGCTGGTAACCTTATCGAACGCGCCCGGGCCGATGGCGATTAACCGCCAAGATAGCCGCACGAGTGTCAGCATTCGTGCCAGCAAAGGTGAGGACGCCTCGCTCGACGATTTGCGCAAAAAAATTGATGTTGCGATGAAAGGTTTTCCGTTTCCGCCAGGCTACGGCTTGAGCTTCGGCGGTAGTTTTGGCAATCAAGCCAAAGCCGCAGCGGAGATGATCTTCCTAATGGCGCTGGCGTTTTTGTTTATCTACATGATCATGGCGGCGCTGTTTGAAAGCCTGCTGTACCCGCTGTCGATTTTAACCGGCGTGATCTTTTCCGTCACCGGCGTGTTCTGGACGTTTTTAATTTGGCCTACCAATTTTTCGGTGATG
>JANNYO010000644.1:0-6413 GCA_031410115.1 Rhodanobacteraceae bacterium
AACGGAACGCTTCGGCCATCGTTTAGTACTTGATTTGTATCCCACCGACAAAGATGCGGTGCCGGTCGTCGCCACGATCAAAAGTCGTGAAACTGGGGCGGGAAAAAGCGGGCGCAATTTGGTCATTGCGGTCGACGCCGGGCACGGTGGTGACGACCCGGGTGCAATCGGCCCGACCGGCACGTTTGAAAAAACCGTGACCTTAAAAATTGCGCAGGCACTGGCAGAAAAAATAAATGGTGAAGCGGGCATGGAAGCGGTTTTAACGCGCGATAGTGACTTTTATATTCCGCTGCAAGAGCGCTTTGAAAAATCTCGTACCAGCAAGGCGGATCTCTTTATTTCGATCCATGCGGACGCATTTAATTTAGCCAGCGTGCGGGGCTCGTCGGTGTATGTCTTGTCGCAGCGTGGCGCCACCAATGAAGCGGCGCGCTACTTGGCAGATCGGGAAAACCGCTCGGATCTGGTCGGCGGTGTGTCATTAGACGATAAAGACGCGGTGCTGGCGGCCGTGCTGTTAGATTTATCGCAAGGCGCCACAGCGGAAGCAAGTGCCAGTGTTGCTAACCAAGTTTTGGCGGCATTAACCCGAGTCGGTAAAACCCACAAGCGCTATGTTGAACGCGCCAATTTTGTTGTGCTGCGCTCGCCCGATTTGCCTTCGATGCTGGTGGAAACTGGTTTTATCTCAAACCCCGAAGAGGAAAAAAATCTCAACAGCGCTGAGTATCGCGGACGTTTAGCCGATGCGATTTTAGACGGTGTGCGCGGCTATTTTAATGCCTCGCCGCCGCCGGGCACTTGGCTTGCGCAGCACGCATCGCCCAAGCGCCATACCGTGATGCGCGGTGAAACCTTAAGCGACATTGCCATGCGCCATAGCGTCAGCATCGCGCGCATTCGCCAAGCAAATGGTTTGCGCACGGATACCGTGCGCATTGGTGCGGTTTTGAAAATTCCGGGCGCCTAAATTCACTCTGTTTGGCGCGGAGTTCTCGATCATGGCAATGCCAATACTGCATTTGTGTGGCCCGACCGCGTCCGGAAAGTCCAGCCTCGCGGAAAAATTGAGCACAGAATTTGACGTCGAACTGATCAGTGTTGATTCCGCACTGGTGTATCGCGGCCTGGACATTGGCAGCGCTAAACCAGACAAAGATACGCAAACACGCTGTCGCTATCACTTGATTGATTTGATTGACGCGCATGAAAGCTATAGCGCTGCGAAATTTGTGCAAGACGCCAACGCCCTGATCGCGCAGGTGCATGCGCGCGGACGAACGCCCATTTTGGTCGGCGGCACGATGCTTTATTTTCGCGCCCTAACGCAAGGGCTCAGTGATTTGCCGTCGACCGATCCCGCGTTGCGGACGCAACTTCAGCTGGAATTAGCGACGCGCGGGCTGGCGGCGTTGCACGCCGAGCTTGCAACTGTGGATCCAGCGGCAGCCACGCGCATCCACGCGAACGACCCACAGCGCACGCTGCGCGCGTTGGAAGTGTTTCGCCAAACCGGGGTGCCACTGAGTGGGCTGCAAAAAACCTGGCAGCAGGCGCGTGGGCAACAGGCAAGCACACCAGAGAACGCGCTGCGCTTTGCGCTTTATCCAGATCGTGCTTGGCTCCACGGCAATATCGCGAGCCGATTTCAGCACATGCTGGACGCTGGATTTTTATCCGAAGTGCAGGGCTTGATGGCGCGACCAAATCTGACGCTTGACCACACGTCCATGCGCGCGGTTGGATATCGTCAAGCGTGGCAGCATCTGGCGGGTGAGTTTGATGTGGCCGAGCTGACATTGCGCGGTGTCGCCGCCACCCGGCAGCTTGCCAAGCGCCAAATCACCTGGATTCGCTCAGACCCAGGTTTGATTCGCTTGGAGGGCCATGCGGCGGAAAATTATGAAGTGCTAGCAAAGGTGCTTGGTGATTATTGCCGGCGAATTCCTTGAGTCTCGCCGGACGGCGACACGGAAAAAAGAGTCTCTCCGGACGGCGACACGGAAAAAAGAGTCTCGCCGGACGGCGACACGGCAAATATGTCAAGAGTGTGCAGCGTAGCCAGAGAGCTCGTTGGCCAAGCGCGCACATAGGGCGGTTGAGCACTGCGTTTTTTCATGCAGCAGGAGCAAACGGTGGCTCAGAGGTTGCCGGGCTAGGATGCTTTTGAGTGCGCTCTGCAGCTTTGCGCGTAGTTCCGGGCTTACGGGTAAAGCTCGATCTTGCAGTAGCTGATCAATCACAATGTGATTTTGCAGGCGCTCTTTGACGAGCTCGGCCACCACGGTTCGGTGGGGACTGGGCATCAGGAACATCAGCAAATTGCTCAAATAAGAACGCCAATGCGCCGCGTAACTCGCATCCAAAAGCTGCGGCCCGACGTTGTGATTGAGAAAGTGGTGATAGGTCGAATCCACCACTAACGGCCCCCATGTAGACCCGGGTGACGCCAGGGCCGGATCAAAACAGTTGATTACCGGCATCATGCGCGGGCTAGCTACTGCACCGCCCCGCTCTCCTGCCAGACCGGCTTGATTCCACGCCACCGCCCAAGCCACCGTCGACACCGCGGTTTCATCCGGCACGAAATCGTCTAACCCACCCAGCGTCAAGTTGCCCTCATGGCCGTGATCAGGTAGCCAACGCAAAAACTGATCTAGGTTATGGCGAAGCAGCGGGTGAATTTGATTTGACGGCTCTGGATTTCCGGATCTAACTCGCTGCGGAAAAATGGGTTTGGCGGTCTGATCCATTTCGTCCCCGTAATTACTGATACTTATTGGGATTAACGTGTTGATTCTACCGCCCCCCCAATTGGTGAGTCTGTGTCCTGCCAACGTCGCATCTGGCGAATACGTGGCACATTTTCACCAATCAAAGCACCAAGGCGCTGATGATCACCGGTAATGAAAACCCCACCACCGAGCTGCATAAATTGCCTCAGCCCGAGCGCGTTCCCAGGCTCCAATGTAACCCCATCTGCATTGGCAAAAATCCAAATTTGCTCGAATGCGCGCTGGCCGTCGACAACTAGAGTTGCCAAACCTGCGCGTGCGTCGGTTGAAACCATTGTCTCGATGCTATGTTCGTTGAGCGCGCGCAAGTTCGCGACGAGCTGACCCAAGCCATCGTCGCTATGGTCAAAGCTCAAGGAACCGTCGCAGACCAAAAGTACCCGCTGCGCGGTCATTTGTCCTCGCCTTCCCACTCGCCTGCGGTATCGTCAGACGCTTTAAAAGTCGTCAAGAACAGGCGAATTCCAGGTTTACCGACACTGTTGACAAATTGCATCGCCGAAATGGTTGCGGTTTCATAACTCCCGGCGACATCACGTTTGAGGTAACCGATTCCAACCGCGCTGCTTTTAGGCACCCGAAATTTTCCTGAACTGGTAACTGAGGCCTCTCTCGTCACCACCACGGCATCACCCGTTTGAAACTCGATCTCATCATTGACGGCAATAAAGCCTTTATTGTCGCCGTAATAGTTCATGCCCCTAACAATCTGGTATTTCATATGTGTGCGCCTTTGGTTTTCGGAAGCGGGCTTGTGCCTCGCAAACACACTACTGATGCGTGCTTGCCATTTCTCCTAGCTTTGCCGACAGAATCAATTGCCAGGGCGGAAAAAACGGCATCCGGGTTTGAGTCGATTTCCCGAGTGTGCGCAGCGCGTGCATCAACGCCTGATCGGGCGGCATACGCTCAAGTGCGGGGAAGAACACTTGGTCAAAGTGCAGCGCAGCTGAATCATCGATCATGGTCAAAGGGCCAAGCACTAAGCTTCCCTGCGCTTGTGTCAGTGCGCGCGCCAGTGATAAGCCAGCGCCAAATTGATCAACACCGGCCGCTTCGCAGGCGTTCAACACAATTAGTCGCGGCGACACGGCGAAATGCAACTGACTGGCGTTCATGCCACCGACAAACTTTGCGCGCGCAGGCGCGTCCGTACTCAAGCCCGCAGCGCCTGGAAAGGCCGCATTTGCCCAGCCATGTCCGGCAAAATGAAACACTGCCGCCGCCGGCAACGGCGTGGCAGCTTGCCAATTAAGCACATGAAAACGCTTGGCAAAATATTTTGCCAGCGCCTGCCGAGCGCGCTGCGCACCCGGTAATGTCTGAGCGCCAGCGGGCATTAAGCTGGTGATCTCAAATCCAGTGGGCAAGGTATTTGCCGAGCGCCGGTCCGGCAGCTCAAAGCCCGCGATCACAATCACGCCACTAGAAAAAGATGGTTGATACGTCGCAAGGCTTGCGAACGCCAATGCGTGCAACTCCGCGTCTGGCATCACCCAAACGCGCGATTGATCGACCGCGTAAGTCGCCGGTAACAATAGCTGCGAAAGTTTCATCGCTTGGGCACGGTCGCTTTTTGCGGCGTTGATAAGTCCCAGCAAAATACCGCGCGCCGGCAGCGGAACGCATTCCACACCGTCCGGCCGCAGCCATATTGCGATGCTTCTTTGCTCGCCTAAAATGAAGCGTACCAGCCGTTCTTTTGGCGCTAACCAATTTTGCCAAGCGGCTAAATTTGCACCGATGCGCGCCGGTGCTGCGCGCTGCAATTGCATATCTAACTGATCAATATCCCGCAGCCAAATTGCGCGCCGCGCCCTCGGCACCCGATCTGTTGCGGACTTGAGTTGGCCGGCCAACAGTTGATAGCGTTGCCAGCCAAGATCGTCGCGCCGATCAACAAAGTGTGGTGGCGTATGCATAGCATTGAGCGCATTCCAGGTTTCAGCTAAGCCCTCAGCGGCGTTTGGCTGCAGTGTCCAAAGGCTTTTCCACTCACTGCTTTGCCCGATGATCGACGCTGCCACTGCCGGGCTAGGCGCACTGGCCAGCGCGCGTGCTTGGGTGTGGGCAGCCTTAAGCAGTAGCGCCTGAGCCTGGATCGAGCGCCCGGTTTTTTGCAGCCATTGCACCGCGATTAAACTGGCGTGAACGCTGTGTCCCGCATCACGCAGCTGGCGATAGTAAGCCTGGGGTCGAGTAAAGATTTTGGCGTCGGATAGCTCGTTGTTCGCCACCGCCCACTGGGCCGAAAGTAGCGCTAGCCGGGCGCGATCACTCAGTAATTCAGGCCGCGATTTGGTCAAGGTTTTGATTAGCTTGCGCGCTGCGTCGAATTGCTTGTTAGCCAAAAGTGTGTAGGCCAACTCAATGTCTACGATGGATGTCAGCAGCGCCGTTTGCGGGTCATTACCCGAAGCTTGTTGCTGGTGCAGTAACGCTGATGCCTGCTGCCAAACCGCCAACGATTGTGTTTGTGGCATGAGAGCTGCGGTGTCGGCGAGTAGGTTGGCACGCAAAACAATATCGCTTCCGGCACCTGCGCTTGCTTTTTCCAGATAGCTTAACGCGCGCGCTTTTTGGCCGGTTTCCGCCAGAATTTTTGCATACAGCCGATATGCTTTGGCTAGTTCGTTACCTTCGTGGAGGTGCTTAAAAATATCGCTCGCGCGCTGGGCGTGCGCAAAGGCTTGGTCAAATTGACCCAGCTGCAGATACAGTTGGCTGAGTTTGATATGGGTCAATGCCACCGGCTTTTTCGCTTGCTGTGGCAAAACCTTCGCGCCTGAAATGCTGACGCTGGATCGTCGGCGTGCCAACACGCCTGTCAGTGCGCGTAGCGCGTTTTCTGGGTCGCCCGCACGCTGAGCGACAAAGGCCCAGTTGCTCAATGCAACGGTGGCGGTTTCAAGTTCGCCGGCATCCGTAAACTGCTTTGCCGCAGTTTTGTAACAGCCACTCGCCGCTTCGATTTGGTCTTGCGTTTGCATTAATAGGCAAAGATTGTTCTGCGCCGATGCCAAGTCAACCGCAAGGCCAGAGTCTTTTGCCGCAACTAATGCGGCATCAAAACTGGTGCGTGCGAGCGGCAGTTCGGAGCGCGCCAAATGGCTTAAACCGGCACCGTTGAAAATGCCTGCCCAAGCAGGATCACCGACTGGTGCAAAATCTTGCGCCGAACGATAGGCGAGCAGCGCAGCGGCATGGTCACCTTGGCGACGCCACAAATGTGCCAGCATTAACTGTAGGCTCAAGCGCAATTCGCGCGTAGGCGTAAGTACCGCCAATGCTTGGAGCTCAGTGATTGCAGCGCGTCGCAACTGCGCGTTCTCCCAATCAAGCGTCATCAGTGCGCTGTAGCGTTGCCAAAAAATGAGGTTTGCGCCCAGCACTGGTTGCGACAGCGCAAGCACGTCGATCGCAATTCGCCCAGCAGCAATTTCAGGTGATTTCGGGTGCACGCTGCACCGTTCACCGCGCGCCAAAACAGCCGCTTCAATGCCGACACGACCAAGGGGTGAATTGAACAGTTGCCTCTGTTTCTCATCCTGGCTCTGGCACTGAATGACCACATCAAGCGAGTACTGACGCACCAGGATCAGCCGGACGTCATCG
>JANNYO010000645.1:0-4884 GCA_031410115.1 Rhodanobacteraceae bacterium
GATCAGCTAAACGCCTTTGCCGCGCAAGCCGAGGCGCTGCTGAAAACAGTGCCGGGCAATGAAGACGTCTACACCGTGCAAAATGATGGCGTGCAATATTTGCGGGTGGCCGTGGATCGACTTGCCGCAGGGCGCTTAGGCTTAACGGTTGCGGAAATACAAGACGCACTGCGAACGCAAATTCAAGGGCAGGAGGCGGGCATCGTGCTTGAAGGTGCGCGGCGTACGCCGATTGTACTGCGCGGCTCAGAAGCTACGCGCCTATCGCCAGCCGAATTCAGCGCCTTGCGCATCACCACCACGGACGGCCACACAGTGCCGCTCACCAGTGTGGCGCGGCTTGAGCGCAGTGCCGGGCCGGTCAAAATTGATCGTGAGTTGGGTTCGCGCTACAGCGTGGTGATTGCCAATGTTGTCGGGCGGGACTTAGTGGGTTTTGTAAACGAAGCCAAAGCGCTCATTGCCGCGAAGGTGACGCTGCCTACAGGTTACCGATTCAGCTGGGGCGGGCAATTTGAGAACCAGCAGCGCGCCGCTGCGCGCTTGGCAATTGTGATTCCGCTGGCTCTGGGTCTGATTTTTGTGCTGTTGTTTTCGACGTTTAGATCAGTGCGTCAAGCGTTGCTGATATTGAGCAATATTCCCTTTGCGCTGGTGGGTGGAATCGTTGCGCTGTGGCTGACCGGCGAGTACCTATCGGTGCCGGCTTCGGTAGGGTTTATTGCGCTTTTGGGCATTGCGGTGTTGAACGGCGTGGTGCTGGTCAGCTATTTCAATCAGCTGCACGAGGAAGGCCTACCGCTTTTTGAGGTAATTATTAAAGGCACCAAACGCCGCTTACGCCCGGTGTTAATGACCGCCTCCATCACCGCCTTTGGCCTAATTCCTTTGTTATTTGCGACCGGGCCTGGATCAGAGATTCAGCGTCCGCTCGCGATTGTAGTGATTGGCGGATTAATCACGGCAACCGCACTGACACTGCTTTTGCTACCGATTTTGTATTTGCGCTTCGCGTTCCCTAAACGTGTAAGCAAGACGGAGCTATCCCATGTCTGAATTAGCCATCACATTTTTATGTCCATTGGTGCTGGAGGAAAAATTGCTTGACTTGTTGCTTATGAACGCTGATGCCAATGTTTTTACCAGCACCGCCACTGCCGCACACGGCATGGCACATGAGGAATTAGATCAAGTGGAATTGGTGCTCGGACGCGCACGCGCCACCGCCGTCCAGGTCATATTTGATGCTGCTGACAAAGATACCCTGCTGTCCAGCCTGCGCCGCGAATTTAAAGGCACTGGCCTGCGTTATTGGCTAACGCCAATTCTGGAATCTGGAGAAATAATATGAGAATACCTATCATCCTTGTCTTGATCGGTTTTTGTTTAGCTTGCGCAAACGTGTATTCCGCGCCCGCGCAATTGCAGCCAGAAGGTTTGCTTAGCACCGAAATCGTTGGGCCGTTGCTTGCAGCCGATCCGGCCGTGGCAGCGGCGCAGGCGGATTCAGCCGTGGCGCAGCAAGAAGCAAAGCTTATCCAACGCTCCCCGTACGAGTGGAACGTGAGTGCCACCCAGCAACGGCGGCGTGTTGATGACGGCTTAGCATCGCCCAGTCGTTACCGTGAATGGAATGCTAGCATTGAGCGCACACTTCGATTGCCGAACAAGCGCGCTGCGGATTTCGTGATTGCGGACGCGACGCTTGCGGCCGCGCAGGCAAACTATCAGCAGGCTCTACGCGCAACCAAGCTGCAGTTGCTCACGCTCTGGTTAAATGCGTTGAGTAGCCAGCAAGCGCATGAATTGGCAGTGTCTGCGCTTAGCCAGATGCAGGAAAGTGTGGGCGTGGTCACCAAGCGTTTGCGCGCTGGTGATGCTTCACAGCTCGAACTCAAATTAGCCAGCGCCGAATTAGCGGAGCAACGGCGCATTGAGAATGCCGCGAAAACGTTAGCGCAGTTGAGTGCGGACGCGCTTGCCACGCGCTTTCCTGGCCTGCAATTGACGCCCATAGTGCTTGCCAACGCGACTGAAATCGACGCCGATTTAGACTTTTGGCGCACGCAAATCGTCGCCGAAAGCGGCGCACTCAAGGTGGCGGCGGCTGAGCTTAAGCGCGCCGACGCGCAGGCAGATCGGGCACGTGCGGATCGCATTCCGGATCCGACGTTTGGCGTTTTCCGGGGTTCGGAAGCCGATGGTGGTGAACGCATTACCGGCATCACGATTAGCATTCCCATCCCCGGTGGCGCGCGAACGGCTCAAAGCGCGAAAGCGATTGCTGCGCGTGAACGGGCACAGCAGGAATTGGCGCTACTGAAACGCAAACTTGACGTCGAAATTAGCAGCAATTTTCGCCGTGCCAAGGGCGCGCAGAAGAACGCCGCATTGGCGAGTGAAAGCGCAAAGTTGATGGCTGACACCGCCGCCCTCACCCAGCGCGCCTTTGCCCTGGGTGAAGTAGATTTGCCGCTGCTGCTACTGGCACAGCGGCAAGCAAATCTGGCAGCAAGTGCAGCGTTAGCAGCAAGGGCCGAAGCGCTGATCGCCTACTACCAGCTGCTGCTAGACGCCAATATGATTTGGGCGACTGCACCCTAATCCAATACCCATCTGATTTAGATGTGTCGGTGGCGGGCGAGTCATTGCCGCCATCGACTCATCCCGTTAAGGAAAAGCAATGGCCACAGAAAATCCTAAGCACGATGATCACAGTGACCACAGCGGGCACCATCACGCCAATGTAGATCCGCATGCTAGCGCGCCGCCAAACGCCGGGCTAACTGGCACCACACGCGTGGTCTATCGCATCGAAAATATGGACTGCGCGACTGAGGAGGGTGTGTTGCGCAATGCGCTCGGTGGCTTAGCCGAAGTTAAGCAGCTGAGCTTTGATTTAATGCGCCGAGAGTTGACTGTCGATCACGTATTTGGTGACGCCGCAAGCATCGTCAAACGCATTGAAGGCGTGGGTATGCAGCCGGTACTTATGGACGCTGCGGCACAACAAAAAAATAGCATGGGTGCTGATTTGCCGGGCATCAGCAGCACCCAAAAAGTGGCGATGGTACTTGCCGGCATCGCAGCAATTAGTGCTGAAGTTATTGCCTACAGCACGGTTACGGAAACGAGTATCCCGGTGATTAGTTTGGCACTACTTGCCATCGCCCTCAGCGGCAGAGAGACGCTGTTCAAAGGCTGGATTGCGCTCAAGAACTTCACGCTCAATATTAATTTGTTGATGACGGTCGCTGTGATCGGCGCGGTATTGATCGGGCAGTGGCCGGAAGCGGCGATGGTGATCTGGCTATTTGCTATTGCCGAGCTGATTGAAAAGCTGAGCTTAGACCGTGCGCGGAACGCGATCCGTAGTTTGATTGCCCTGGCACCAGAAGTTGCTCATGTTGAAATCGACGGCAAATTTGTTGAAAAGGGCGTGGCCGACATTGGCGTCGGCCAACGTATCCAGGTTCGCCCCGGCGAACGCATGGCCTTCGATGGCAAGGTTGAAAGCGGTGCCAGTGCAGTGAATCAGGCCCCGATCACCGGCGAAAGTATGCCGGTCGACAAAGCAGTAGGGGATCAAGTCTTTGCGGGCACCATCAATGAATCTGGCGTTTTGGTGTATTTAGTTACGCACGCTAAAGGCGAATCTACCCTGGATCGAATTGCACGCTCCGTGCAAGACGCACAAGCCAATCGCGCGCCCACGCAGCGCTTTGTCGATGAATTCGCGCGTATTTACACGCCCCTTATGTTTTTGATTTCCCTTTTGGTCGCTATTGTGCCGCCACTGGCCTTTGGTGGCGAATGGTATCCCTGGATTTATAAATCGCTGGTGTTGCTGGTGATCGCCTGTCCTTGCGCGCTAGTCATCTCAACGCCAGTTACCGTGGTCTCCGGCCTTGCAGCGGCGGCGCGGCGCGGCATTTTAATTAAAGGCGGGCTCTATTTAGAGCAGGGACGGCATCTGAAATCTATTGCGCTGGACAAAACCGGGACGCTGACTTTGGGCAAGCCAGCATTGACCGATGTCATTACATTGGGCGAGTTAACTGTCGAGCAAGCGCTGCAGCTATCAGCCAGTTTAGACGCGCTCAGCCAGCACCCGGTGGCGCTGGCCATTGTCAGTGGCTTTGAGGCAAAAGCGAACGGCGCTGCATTGCTTGAGGTCACCGACTTTGCCTCAATTACTGGGCGCGGTGTGCAGGGAAAAATTGCGGGCAAGGCGTACTTCTTGGGTAATCACCGGCTCGCGGAAGATCTCAAACGCTGCAGTCCGCAGGTGGAAGCCGAACTAAACACGCTCGAAGCGCAAGGGAAGTCCACCGTGGTGCTGATGGACGATACGCGTGCGCTTGCGGTGCGAGCAGTCGCTGATCAAGTGCGTGAAAACGCCAAAGCGGCAGTCAAGGCAATGCGCGATTTGGGCGTTGAGCCAATGATGCTCACCGGCGACAATCAGCGCACCGCCGCAGCGGTTGCTTTGCTCGTGGGCATTACCGACGCCAGGGGCGATCAACTGCCGGAAAATAAACTGGCGGTGATCGAAGAGTTGCTGAAAAAAGGCCCGGTTGGCATGGTGGGCGATGGCGTCAACGATGCCCCAGCGCTGGCACGCTGCAGCGTGGGTTTTGCCATGGGGGCTGCGGGCACTGACACCGCAATCGAAACCGCTGACGTGGCACTGATGCAGGACGATCTGCAGAAAATCCCAGAGTTTATTGCACTCTCAAAACGCACGGCCGTCATTTTGTGGCAAAACATCATTTTCGCGCTGGCGATAAAAGTTGTGTTTTTCGTGCTGACGTTTTTTGGCAATACCTCGCTGTGGCTGGCGGTATTTGCGGATTTGGGTGCCAGTTTGATTGTGGTTTTTAA
>JANNYO010000646.1:0-5716 GCA_031410115.1 Rhodanobacteraceae bacterium
CGAGCATTTATCGCAGCACCAACAGTGGTGCATCCTTTAGCATTACATCCAGCCAGCCGATTGCGCCGGCGTCGATCGTCCGGATACGCACCGCGCCAAACTCGTCGGCAATTATTTACGGAACAGCCGAGGTCTTTCCAGTGACCTGCGGCATCGACCCGTGCAACGACGGCTTTCGCAGCGACAATAGCGGTGCCACATGGAATGCGCTGCCCCAGCTTGTTTATCCGCCTTGGCTAGGCCCGTTGAACAACAGCACACTGTTGCAGCCAACCAGCGATTTGGTGCGATCTTCGTCAGATTCTGGCGCCATCTTCAGCACGCGACTTAGCGTTACGGACGGCTATTTTTACAACGTCGCGGGTGACCCAAATTACCCGACCGTAGCGCGTTTTTACACCTCGTCCTACACCGACGGTTTGGCGCGCACCAACAATAACGGCATCAGCCGCATCCCAATTAATTTTGGCTTTCAAGCGACGCCGGCGCTGAGTTTGGCCATTGCCAACCCCAGCACTACGTCATATCGGCTATATGCCGGGCATGATACCGAAGCACTTTCTAATAGCATCAGCGGACGCAATCTATCTGACATTCTGGCGCCAGAAGAATGGGTGGCGCTGCCTACCCGCAGCACGGACTCGAGCGGCGTAGGTGCGATTGTGGTTGATCCGTTGAGCCCAGCGCGCGTCTTCGCCGGTTCTACTTCACCCAGCCTTATGCGCAGCTTTAATGCCGGCGCCGGCTGGACTTCCAGCGCATTGTTTGCCGGCGCATCCGACGTCCAGGCGATTTTGCTTGACCCCCGCTCGTGTGTTTCGCCGCCGCCAAGCGGGCCATGCATTACTGGGAATCTGGCTAAAATCATTGTTGGCGGCACCGAAAACAGCACGGTGGCACTGGGTGCCAGCACAAACGCACTGCAAATGTCGGGCAACTCGGGCGCAAGTTTTAGCAGCGCGATTGGCATCCCAAGGCCGCAGGTCTCCGGATTGCGGTTACGCGTCACCAGCCTTGCGATGAGTGGCGTCAACGCCAGTGCGATTTACGCTGGCACCGCACTTATCGGCACGGCCGCACCCGGCGCGAGCGCCAACGGCATCTTCAAAAGCACCAATGGCGGCACAACCTGGGGTGTGCTGACCAGCACCAGCCTTCCCACGCTGCCCGGTGGCGGTGCCAGCACCAAACTCAACGTCGGCGCGATCAAGACTGAGTTTAATAACGACAGCGTCATTTACGCTGGGCTGTATGAAAATCTGCTCGCGCCCGGTGTGAACTCGGGGCTGTATCGCTCCGTTGATGGCGGCAGTACCTGGCTGCGCATCGCGTTAGCCCGGCGCACCATCCGTGACATTTTAGTTTCGCGCAATGGCCTGGTGATTTTGGTTGCCACCAGCGGCAGTGCCGCAGGGCAAGGCGGGGTGGTGCGTTCGGTTGATGGCGGCGCGACATTTCACGCTATTTCAACCGGCATGCCGCCCGCTGGCGCGATCGCGCTCGCCGCACGTGGGCAGCAGTTGTTTGCCGCGACACCAACCGGCGTTTACGCGTTTTTCCAGGGCCTTGATAACGATCTTGATAATGTCCCGACCGCCACCGAAGACGCGGCGCCAAACGCCGGCGATTTAAATTTAGACGGCACTTTAGACAGCGCCCAGAACAATGTAGCGAGCTTTATTATCAAGACCATCAATGGCGAAGGCAGCGCTGAAACAACGGCAAATAAAGCCAGCCGTGGGCGCACCAACTATGGTGACGTTGAAACCGACACCACGCTCGTTCGTGGTGGTACGGCATGTCAGCAAATCAATAATGCCTACGGCATCGATCCTGAAATCTATCCGCAGGATTTACATCCAAGCGGCATTGCTTACGACGCCAGCGATCTGGGTTTAGTCAACATTGAGCTCAGTAACTGCGTCAACGCCGTGGTGCGCGTGCGCTTTGACGATGGCGCGTTTACCGATCCGGTGAATTGGTCGTGGCGCAATTACGGCCCATTGATTCCTGGCGCAGATGACAGCTTAGCCTGGAGTGCGTTTCCCGCGGCTTTACAGCTCAACAGCACCACCTGGCAACTGACGCTCAACGCCAATCAATTTGGCGCTTATCGTGCAGACCCCAACAGTATTTTGCTGCGCGGTGGCCCAGCGTTTTTCCCAGAGCGCATGTTGACCAACGGCTTCGAATAAGTCTCGCCAAGGCGACACGGAAAACAAATCTCGCCAAGGCGACACGGAAAACAAGTCTCGCCAAGGCGACACGGCAAATAAGTCTGTATTCGGGCGGTGTTGGCCCAACAGTTAAACTTTAGCTCAGCACCAGAAGCTGCAAGGTCGGCGTGTATCTCACAAAGCCCCGGTCAAAACTAACCAATGGTGAGTTCAGGGCAATCGCATGGGCCGCGATCCATGCGTCAACGGTGCCAGAATCAATAAATCGGGTCAACGTGACGCCCTCACGCGCTGCCGCAGCTGTGGCGTCCCGATAGAGGGCAGGATCAACGCGTAGTGTGGTTTGCATGACAGATATCTTTCTTTTGAAAGATCTAGCCTATCGCGATGCGAATGTGGCCGGCAACTGAATGAAGCTAAAAGCGGGTTGTGTCGGTAAAACGCTCAGCGTGCCAGCGACAAAATAGTCGCATCATCGTCTGGCAAGCGGCCGCCATGCACGGCAAGCTGCGCCATGACGGTTTTGACATCGCTGTTGCAATCCAGATTCCCAGCCAACAGCGCATCTAAGTGCACAGAAAAATCGTTGCCATCGATGCCACGATGCTCGGCGATGCCGTCGCTGTAAAGCACTAAGCGGGCGCCAGGGTCGAGCTGTAAAAATTCGGTAACGTAGTACGCGCCGACGTCAATTCCGAGTGGAATCGCGCCGATTATTTTTGGCGCAGCTGCAGCAGCATTTTGCACCAGCCGCGCGTGCCCGTGTCCGGCATCGACCACTTGCAGTTCGCCGGTTTTTGCGTTCAACACACCGATCCACGCGGTGACAAATCGACCGCCACCAAAGCGCGCTAAAAATGCGTTGCAGCGATTCGCGGCAATCGCTGGATTGTGGGTTTCCATCAGCTCGGCGTGTAGATACGCCTGCGCCGACGCCATTTGCACGGCAGCGCCAAAACCTGCGCCACTGACATCGCCCAAAACAAAGGCACATAGCTCGGCATTGATGGCAAAAATATCAACCAAATCACCGGCAACCACACGTCCTGGATGCACGTGCAGCGCATAGTTCACGCCGCTTACTACACCCGCCGCAGGGGGCAAAATAGCCTGCTGCACCACATGCGCCTGGGCTAAATCTGCGCTCAAGCGCTCAATGCGTTTTTCCACAGAACGCCGCTCGATATTGCCTGCGCTAAAACCCGCCAAGCGCGCCAAGGCATGCAAAGATTCCAGCGCTTCGTCACTGGGTTTGGCTTGATTAAACTCCGCTTGCACATACGCAATCGCTTCGCCGTCGATGCGGATTGCAACGATTGCAGCACACTGACGATGGGCAATTCCCAGTAACGAGGTGTTGAGTAACTCCGCCACCACCACGCCGCCGCGCGCGCACGCTTCAAAGGCGTCATCGAGTGCGATGGCGCGAAAATTATCGGGCTGGAAACAAATTGGCTGTCGTTCCTCAGCGGCCCAAATGCTGATGCGGCTGGACAAACTCGCGCGGCTGGCAAAGTCCAACAGCGTGCCGGCTAACTCTTGCAAACTCACTTTATCGCTACAGGCGGCAACGAACTCAACCAGTAACTCAAGCCGCGCCTGCGCTGCCAGAACCGGTGCGCCAATTTGCGTCAAACTGGTGTTACCCGTTGCGCTTGCAGCGCTTGCGTTGGTGCGCACCATACTGGCGGCGGTGCGTACGCGAAAACGCCACGGCCCGATCCGAATACGATCATGTTCACCAAGCGCCACGCTCAGCTTGGCATCCAAACGCAAGTCATTGATAAACGTACCGGCGCGGCTTTCCAAATCCGTCAACCAGTACTGATCACCGCGTATTTCGATTAACGCGTGGCGCCGCGAAATTGCCGCGTCTGGCAGCACCATGGTGCAGTCCGTGCCGCGCCCAAGCAGCGTTTTTTCAAGCAGCGGCAGGCTTTGCATGCCCAGCGCCGGGCCGCCAACCTGCTCCAGTTTTAACGCCACCAGTGCCACTAAAAACAAAGCCTCGCGAGCAAATTCGCCTGCGCTGAATGCGGCATCTGGCCGTCCGGGTCGATATGCGTGTAACTGCCATCGCGGCCCAAAGTCCAGGCAAATGTGTTGTCGACGAGATAGCTTTCCAAGCCTTCATTAAAAACCCGTTTTGCCAAATCGACATTCAACAGCGGAAACGCAACTTCAATGCGACGCAGTAGATTTCGGTCCATCCAGTCCGCGCTCGACAGATAGGTTTCAGGGTCGCCATCGTTGCCAAAATAATAAATTCGCGAATGCTCCAAAAAGCGCCCGACGATTGAGCGTACGCGAATATTGGCGCTGATGCCGGGTATGCCAGGGCGCAGCACGCACTGGCCGCGTACGATCAAATCAATCTGCACGCCGGCAATTGAGGCCTCATACAGCGCTTGAATGACCGCGACTTCCTGCAACGCATTCATTTTCGCGATGATGCGCCCCGGCTTGCCGCTGCGCGCCAAATCTGCTTCGCGCTCGATTCGTTCGATCATGCCTGGGTGCAAACTAAACGGCGATTGCAGCAGGCGCTTAAGCTTAATGACAGGGCCTAAGCCAGACAGCTGCTGAAACAGCTTGTGCATATCTTCGCCCAAATCTTTGTCGCAACTCATCAGGCCAAAATCGGTGTAGACGCTGGCCGTGCCCGCGTGATAATTGCCGGTTGATAGATGTACGTAGCGCTTAAGCTTGCCGTTTTCCCGGCGCACCACCAAAAGCATTTTCGCATGCGTTTTGTAGCCCACCACGCCGTGCACAACCTGCACGCCTGCCTCTTGCAAACGATCCGCCAGGGATAAGTTAGCTTCCTCATCAAAGCGCGCACGCAGTTCGATCACCACCATCACGTCTTTACCGGCGCGTGCCGCCGCCACCAGATGATTGACCATCGGCGAGGTGCGCCCAGTGCGATACAGCGTTTGTTTAATCGCCAGTACATCTGGGTCTAAACTGGCTTGGCGCACCAATTCCTGCACCGGATTAAAAGACTCAAACGGGTGATGCAGCAAGACATCTTCTTTGCTGATGGCATCAAATATCGTGCTGGCCTGGGTGATGGATGCGGGTGTTTTTGGCAGAAATGGCGGGAATTTCAAATCGGGCCGGTCAATCTGGTCATACACCGCCATCACGCGATTGAGGTTCACCGGGCCGTTCGCGCGATAAATTTCGTTCTCGGTCAACTTGAATTCAGTCGCCAAAAATTGCGCTGTGGTTTTCGGGCAGGCATCGGTAATTTCTAAGCGTACTGCTTCGGCGAAGCGGCGTTCGAGCAACTCTTCGCGCAGCGCGCTCGCTAGATTTTCCATATCGCCTTCATCGACGTCTAAATCAGCATCACGTGTGACCCGAAACGGATAGCCACCCTTCACCGTCATGCCAGGGAATAAATCATCTAGAAAAGCTTGCAGTACGGAACCTAAGAATAAAAAATCATAAGGTCCCTCACTGACTTCCGGTGGCAGGCGAATAATGCGTGGCAGCGAGCGCGGCGCGCGCACCAGCGCCATATTGCCCTCACG
>JANNYO010000647.1:0-1126 GCA_031410115.1 Rhodanobacteraceae bacterium
GAAGATAGCGACACACCGATTACGCCCGGTATAGCCAGTAAGACAACTTACTATGTCGGCAATGTCGAGTTCATTCGTGAAGGCATGGTCGACAAAGTCAAACGCTACATTGGTAACTATTTGGTGATCACGAATATTGGCAATAGTCCAGCAACTTACGATTATTTATTGCGAGATTCATTGGGATCGATTGACACCATTGCCAGCGAAACAGGTGCGATGCGATCAAGGCAAAGTTTTAACGCGCATGGTCAGCGAAGAACTGCCGCTGCATCGGTCGCAGGCAGCTGGAGCGTATTGAATCCATTACAGATTTCGCTGTTTGATACTTCAACTACAACTCAAGGTTATACCGGGCATGAGCAGCTTGACGCTGTCGGTTTGATACACATGGGAGCACGGCTTTACGACCCTGAACTGGGGCGATTTATTCAGGCTGATGATTTTGTTGAACCCGACGCGACGCAGGGGTTGAATCGGTATTCGTATGTTTTGAACAATCCGCTGAGTGCGACGGATCCGACGGGGAATTTTAGTTTTAGGCAGGCGTTGGGGGTTGTGGTGGGCGTAGTCGCAGCAATCTTTACGGCAGGTCTGGGCGTAACCTGGGCCGGGTTCTTCGTTGCGGTCGGCGGAGGCTTTGCTAGCGCGGTGATTGCGACTGGATCGTTGAAGGCGGGGCTTTGGGGCGCGGTGAGTGCGGCGGCGTTTTGGGGGATAGGTAGTGCCTTCCAAGGCGTCGGCGACAAATTCGCCGCCGGAGCGGCAGCAGGAAAAGGCGGCGCAATTGCCGCAGTTAAATCGGGAATGACGGCTGGGCAAACTCTGGCGAAAATTGCGGCACATGCTGGGGCGGGTGGTACTTTGAATATGCTTCAGGGTGGGAAATTTGGGCACGGGTTTGTGAGTGCTGGATTTACTCAGGCTTTGAGTCCGGCTATTGGGCAGCTCGGCGATGACGTGGATTTTGGCACCGTGTTGGCAAAAACCGCGGCGATTGCGGCAGTTGGTGGAACCGCGAGTGTTTTGAGCGGGGGATCGTTTGCTAACGGTGCGCGAACGGCGGCGTTTCAACAGCTATTCAACCACGTCGCGACCGATGCCATCAACGCGGCAAAAGCCGCTT
>JANNYO010000648.1:0-6395 GCA_031410115.1 Rhodanobacteraceae bacterium
TTTTGGGATGAATTTATCGCCATATGAACCACTTTTAGAGACCGTCGACGCGGGTCAGTCGCGTTCGCACTGTGGTGATTGATCAACACAGCGCCGTGATTTGGGCGATGTTGCTCAACACGCCTGAGATCCAGGAAAGCCAATATGCCGGCAGCATTGCGCAAAAAATAGGTATGCCAACGCTGAAATCAGGCGCACTGCGGCGCGCCTATGGCGGATATCTCAGACGCTCGTTCTCGGGAAAAAACATTTATTTCGACGAACCAATTATCGAGCAAGTACCAAACCACTATCTGCGCTGGGGCTATCAGTTTTACCCAGACTCATTTCCGCCAGGTTCAATGGACGAACATGTTGTAATTGGCGGCGAATATTTTGATTTGCTCGATACTGATTTCACCCTCACGCCTCTGCCCGACGGCAAAACACAAATGCGTATTCGCATCGGCTTTCGCGTCAGCACCGGCTTTAATTTTTACGCCGTGCCGGCGGCTAAATTAGTGCTGGGAAATTTTGCGGAAACTGCATTTGCTTTTTATGACGCGGGCAGAAAAAACGAGTAGCAACGCCCTAAAACCCATCACCGCGCCCGCCACCAATCCAACCCTTGCAACCACCAATATTTTCCCTGCGCCGCAATTAATCCCATGGCGCCGAATGTGCGGCTTAGGCCGAAGGCTTTGAGCTGGGTGTAGCTTTGATCGTGCGCAGCAATCGCACTGGCCAGCGTTTCGCCTGCCACGCATGTGGGTGCTAGGCCGTGCCCGCCGAAGGCTTGCGCGTACCACAGGCCCGGTTCTAGCTGGCCGATTTGCGGCATTTCGTGGCGCGCATAGCTCATCAAACCGCTCCAGGCAGATTCGATTTTTACACCTTGAAGCTGCGGGTAAACTTTCAGCAAATCTGCATGCAGCATGTTGGCAACCCGCGCGGGCGCGGCGTCACGGATGTTGATGCGCCCGCCCCAAATGATTCGGGTTTCCTGCGTAGCGCGGTAATAGTCAAACGCAAAACGCGTGTCATAAATCGCGGCATCGGTGTTAATCGCGGTTTTTAGGCGCGCGCCTAGAGCTTCCGTGGCGATCACGTAGGTCGCAATCGGCAACAGGGCGCGGCGCAGTTTGGGCTGATTTTTCGCCAGCTTAGCCGCCAAATAGCCGCCGCAAGCCAACACCACATGCGCGCAGCTGATCACGCCGTGGCTGGTATGAACGCGCCAACGTGCGTTAACACCCGCTTGATGGGTAATCGCATCCACCCGCACACCCTGCACGATTTCCGCGCCCAGGCTATTTGCCGCGTCAGCCAAGCCGCGCAGCAACTTCAGCGGGTTTAGATGCAGCGCGTTGCGTTCAAACAGCGCGCCGCTGTAGCGATCAGTGAGTAGTTTGCCGCCTAACTCAGCTTTGGATAGGTAATCCCAGTGGCTATCAAACTGCTTACCGAGCAAATTTTGTCGGGCGCGCAAGGTGGCATCGTCGCTAAACCAATTGGCCCACAGCACGCCAGCGTCGATGGCGTCACAGGCGATTTTATAGCGCGCGATTCGGCTGCGAATCAGATTCACCGCAGCCTGGGTGCGCTGGTACCACGCACGCGCCAACTCCGGGCCCAGTGTTTTCAAGAGCGCCGCTTCGCCTAAGGAATAGCCGGCGAAAACAAAGCCGCCGTTGCGCCCAGACGCCCCAAAACCCAGCGAATTTTCTTCCAACACCATGGTCTCAATGCCACGTTCCGCCAAGCCTAAGGCGGTGTTGATTCCAGCAAAGCCACCGCCGACGACGACGGTGTGCGTGTGTCGAATTATCGCCCACGCGGGCGTAATTTCGACTTGGCTTGGGCAATCGCGGTGATAGAAGCTGGGCGGTGGTTGATTCATTTTCATATGCGGTGTCGACTATGCCAGCTGTACCAGCAGTGCGGCGTCAAGGCAACACAACTGGCGTTTGCGTCATTCGCTTTTGTATCGGCGCTTTTCCCTGAACAGCGCAGTTGCACCAGACGTTATAGACTCGGTCGAAAATAGTATTGGAAGCCGCGAGCATGCAAATCGAGTCAATCCGTCTAAAGAATTTCCGCGCATTTAAAGATGTCCAACTAAAAGAAATACCCAAATTTTGCGTCTTAATTGGCGCAAACGGCAGCGGCAAGAGCACCTTGTTCTCCGTATTCGCATTTTTGCGGGATGCCATGGGAACCAACGTCACGGCAGCACTTGGTCGCCTCGGCGGCAGCCGGGGCCTGGACGAGGTTCGCAGCCGAGGCTCGCACGGGCCGATTGAAATCGAATTAAAGTTTCGCGCACTACTTGCCGATGGACGCAACCGCAGAATCACTTATGAACTCCACATCGATGAAATCAAAGGCCGACCGAGTGTCGTGCGTGAGGTATTGCAGTACAAACGCGGCAACAAAGGCGGGGCACCCTGGCGGTTTCTAAATTTTGCCAATGGCGCTGGCGATGCCGTAACGAATGAGTTAGATGCGGTAACCGACGAAAAAGACCTTAAACGCGAACCGCAAAGCCTTAAAAGCCCGGACATTTTAGCAATTAAAGGGCTGGCTCAATTTGATCGTTTTCCCGCAGTAGTAGCCCTCGGCAACTTGATTGAGAACTGGCATTTGTCTGATTTTCATATTAGCCGCGCGCGCCCAGAAGCCGATGCCGGGTACGCCGAACACCTTTCGCGTGAAGGCGAAAATTTATCGTTAGTAGTTGAGTATTTACATAAAAACCATCGCACTGTTTTTGATCACATTTTGGATCGATTACAGAAACGGATCCCCGGAATTACCCAAGTTCAAGCAAAAACGACTGAAGAAGGTCGTGTGTTGTTGAAGTTTCAAGACGGAGCATTCGAAGATCCTTTTTTAGCCCGATTCGTTTCTGACGGCACGATCAAAATGCTGGCCTACCTAGCGCTACTCTACGATCCCAAACCGCATCCATTGCTGTGCGTAGAAGAGCCTGAGAATCAATTGTACCCATCGCTGCTGTGGGCGCTCGCTGAAGAGTTTCGCGCGTATGCGCAACGCGGCGGACAAGTCTTTGTCACTTCCCATTCGCCCGATTTTTTGAACGCGGTAAAACTTGAAGAAGTTTTTTGGCTATCAAAAGAAAATGGCTACACGCGCATTTTTAGGGCACAAGACAATGCTCAATTGAAAGCCTACATGGAAGTTGGTGATCAGATGGGCCATCTTTGGAACCAAGGACTGTTCCCTGGCGCCAATCCATGATTCTAGATCCGCAGGAAATCGCGCCACTTGGCGGTACACGAGACATTAATCATGTCGTATTTTTGCTCGAGGAACCCTCCGCCGCAGTTTTTTTAAAAGGCGTTTTGCCATGTTTATTACTCACTGGCGTGACGCCACACTTTTTAATTTTTCAGGGTAAGCAAGACTTGGAAAAACAGCTTGTACGCAAGTTGCAGGGTTGGCTACGTCCCAACTCGCATTTTTTCGTGATGCGCGACCAGGACTCAGGTGACTGTCTTGCAATCAAGCGCCGTCTACTTAATTTATGTGCACAAGCTGGCAAGTCAAATGTGACGGTACGTATTGCATGTCGCGAGTTGGAAGCTTTTTTTTTAGGCGATTGGGACGCGGTTGCCAACGCTTTTGCGCGCCCCGAGCTATTTGCCAATGCCAAGAAAGCGAAGTATCGAAACCCGGATTTGATCGTGAGCCCGGCAGATGAACTCAGTAAAATCATCATTGGATATCAAAAATGTGACGGTGCTGCGCGAATTGCGCCATTTCTCAACTTAGAAAATAACCGGTCAAAAAGTTTTTGTGCGCTGGTCAAGGCTTTAAAAAAATTCAGCTCGAGCTGAATTTTTTCAGATTGCAATCATCGACACCTGTACCGGTCATACGGCGTCAAGGCAACACAACTGGCGTTTGCGTCATTCGCCGTTACACTTGAAAAATTCAGCATCAACATTTCCTTGACCGAAGGCGAATTTAGCGCCGCGATGGACCCAAAATGAGCCAAATGGTAGGCAATTACGAGATTTTATCTGAGCTAGGCCGTGGCGGCATGGGGGTGGTCTACAAAGCCTTTGAGCCGGCGCTTAATCGGGCGGTAGCGCTGAAGATGCTGAATGAGGGGATCTCGCACCAGCCTGGTTTAGTTGAGCGTTTTTATCGCGAAGCGCGTGCAATGGCGACTTTGAGTGATCCAAATGTCGTGCAAATCTATGCGGTGGGGACCCACCAGGGCCAGCCATATTTCGTGATGGAATACATTGACGGGGAATCCCTCGGCGGGCGTTTGAAGCGCGAACGTATGAGTGTGCGCGATGCGCGTAAGTTATTGGCGCAGGCCGCCAACGGTTTACAAGCGGCGCACGAGCGCGGCCTGATTCACCGCGACATTAAGCCCGGCAATTTGATGTTGACGCAAAAAGGCACGGTCAAAGTCACCGATTTCGGCATCGCTTTAACCGAGGGCACGGGGGAGCGCTTGACCGGCACCGGCGGCATTATTGGCACACCGGGCTATTTGTCACCCGAGGCATGTTTAGGCGAGCCGCTAGATGCGCGCACCGATATTTTTGCGCTTGGCGTGGTGTTTTACGAAATGTTGACCGGGCGTTTGCCGTTTGACGATAAATCACCCTACGCCCTGATGGCAGCGGTGGTGCAAGCGCAAATCCCGGATGTCGCGGTACTCAACAGCGAGGTGGATCCAAACACCTTAGCGATTTTGACCAGAATGCTTGCGCGCCGCCCGGCTGAGCGCTTTCAAACCTGTGCTGAAGTGGCGAACGCGCTGGAATCTGGCGCGAGTGCATCCCCGCTGCCGCCGCCGCGCAACGCAAGCTTGGTACCTGTGGGGCCGCCAATGATGCCGCCGCCGTCTATACAATCTATACAAGCCGTTACGCCACCCGCGCGGCTTGCCACGCCACCGGTTGCCTACCCACCGGCTGGCTATCAATCACCCCAGCCGCCGATGCAGGGCTACGGCGCGCCACCGCAAAACTATGCGCCGTCGCCGTCAGTGGTGATCATGCCCGCGCAAAAATCCAGCTTGATGCCCTGGGCATTGGGCGGTTTAGGTGCAGTGGCGGTTGGCGGCTGGCTGATTTTAGCGCCTGCATCGAAAACCTTGATTACCCCTGACCCAATTGTGGCGCCCACGCCCGAGCGAATACCCGATCCGCCATCGCCCGATCCGCCATCGCCCGAACCGACACCAGACCCAGCGCCAATTCCCGATCCGATTCCTGACCCACCACCGCCAAACCCAGAGCGCGTGTTAATCACGAATCAAAATATGCAAACGTTATTGGGCACCTACACCGGCAAAATTGGCAAGGCTGATTTCGTGCTGGCCTTACAGCTTGAGGATGCCGGCAGCATTACCGGCTATAACTTAGCGGATGGCAAACGCCGCCCACTGAAAGGTTTTGTTGAATCATTTAATGAAGATATCGACGCCGATGGCGATACCTGGCGCGTGTTCAATGTCGTGTTGGAAGAACCTGGCGATGAAGATAACGACGGCAAATTCCGCGTCGAAATCAAGCACACTGAAAAATATGTCGCCGGCAGCGGCAGTTGGACCAGCTTCACCGGCACCCAACAATTTGACATCGCGATTAGCAATTACAACTCCAAGCGCGACTAAACAAGCAATGGGCGACATTTGAAAATCGCGGTCGTTATTCGCTCCGCACCGGAAAGCTATCCGCCCACGCTCAACGCCATCAGCCGCTGGTGTGCAGACGCATCGGTCAGCGAAGTTTTTGTTTTTGCACCCAATATTGAGTCCACCGCGTGGGATTACCCGCGACAGGTGCGCCGCATCGTGTGTAATCAAGCGTTGATTGCGGTGGACGCGCAGATGCGTCTGTCTGCGTGGGCAAAGTTTCGGCGTTTTCTCGGCTATACCCGATCACTTTTTCAGCTATTGAAAACTGAGCAGCCGGAGTTCGTGATGTTGATCGACGAAGGTCCGGTGTTGGCATATTCATGGATACGCTGGCTACTGCCGCGCGGGTATCAGCCGGCGCTTTGGTATCACAACCACGATGTGGTGGAAAACCCGGGCAAAGGTCTACGCGGGCTGCTTAATTTAACCGCGCAAGGCGTGCGCGCGCAGCGTTGGATATTCCCTAAACTGAGCGCATTCACCCTACCCGCTAGCGAGCGCCAACGCTTCTTTCCGATGCCGCTGTTGCGCGGGCTGTATGCAGAAATTCCCAATTGCCCAGACGTTGCGTTTTATCGCCGATTTTTCCAGCCAAATTGCGCCCCTGGCGCAGACCGCAGCGACGATTTTCGCGTTATTTTTCAGGGCGCAATCGGCCCCGGTCATGGCTTAGAGGCACTGCTTGATTTGGCCCATAGCGGGCTGTTTGAGCGGCGTTTGGTGTTAGTCG
>JANNYO010000649.1:0-2849 GCA_031410115.1 Rhodanobacteraceae bacterium
TCAATCGTGCGCCCCATGACGAACTGATGCCCCATGATTTTCATCGCCTGGCGCACCGCCACGCGAATCACCGGCTCGCCGCTGCGCCCAATGATGCGCTTAAGGCCGCTTAGCCAATTGGTCTTGCTGTCATCGGCTAAATTCACCAGCTTGCCGGTCAACATCAAACCCCAAGTGCCCGCATTGACAAACATCGAATCCGACTTACCCGCATGCGCCGCCCAGTCCGCCTCACCAAGCTTATCCGAGATCAATTTGTCCGCTGTGTCGCCATCCGGAATGCGCAACAGCGCCTCCGCCACACACATCAGCAACACCCCTTCCTCGCTTGATAAATCATACTGGCGCATGAACGATTCCACTGGCGAAGCCTGATCTTTTTTCCCCCGCGTGCGCGCAATCAAATCCCCCGCCATGCCCGCAATTTTCGCCCGCGTCGGCGCATCCACCTCAGCAATCCGAATCAGCTCAGCCACCACCTCCGCCTCGTCCCGACAAAAGTTCTCCGTCATGCGCGCACGCGTCGCATCCTGGCGCGGTGACAGCGGCGGATTGGGCAGAATTGAGGCGGAAAGGTTGGTGGTCATGGCGGTGTCTTTTGGGGGATTTGGGCGTGAGAATAGCAGAGCGATGGCTTGCGGTTTGTAGGCAAAGTTTGTGCCCAGCGGGCCAGCAATCGTTGCCGCAATCTCGTGCGCGCGTTACGCTCAAAGGCAGTTCGGTAGGGGTATTTGGGATTGTTGGTGTAATGGAAGTGCCGTCAGAGATTATGTCGCGACGATTCCCAGCGCCCGATTCCATTTGGTAACGACGCGCCATAAAGTGTTTTCTTAAGCGCTTTTGCGGACTCGCCAGCACGATTTCTGACGTCTTCGTGATTTGCTTTCGCGTAGCGACGCCGCTGTTCATGTCGGGCACCCGAGCAGTCGCTGCTTGCACCTTTATTGCGCCGCATTTGATAGCGCAAATCCACATGCTCCAAATGCAGCGTCCAACCTGCTAACGCCGCGCACCAGTTATCCGCATTCCAAAACTGTTCTTTCCAGTAGCGCGCACGCTCGGCGTTCACTAAGAGTGTCGAGCCAAACGCAATCGCTGCAGCTACCCAAGCGATAAATTCTTCTGCTCGGGCTTGTGCAAGTAACAGCACATCCTTAAATTCTGCGGCACCTGCAAGCACCGCAGCACGCGCTATTTGTCCAAGCACATTGCTTTGAACCCCGTGCAAACAGCGCTCATGTAGCCATGCAGCGCCATTGCAATCCACCGCAGAGACGGTCAAGCGCAGCAGTTCGTCGTCATCGCAAACCTTTTCGAGCAACTCATCCCAAAGCACACGAACTTCAGCGCAATCGCGCACCTGAAATGCTAGGTCGACAATTTCTCTCAGTCCGCCAGCGATATTGAAACTTCGATTGCTGTTTTCGCGTCGCCATATTTCCTGGATCATTGCGACGGCACGAACGTCTCCGTGTTTGACAAGTATTCGTGCTAATTGATAGCGAAACCCGCTTAAATAGATCCCACGCCGCTTTGGTGCAGTAATTAGAGCGACGAAAGCGTCTGGGGCTTGATCAAAAGCGTATGGCATTCCCCAAATATCGATTGAGTAAAGCCACAGTCGCTTGTCGGCAACAATTTCTGTTGCCAATTCGCGCAAGTTGTTTGCCCCGTCAAACAACGCTTCGGATGCAAACGCAGCTTCAAAATCAATGTCCCGCAACGTTGACACATCGCGCTGTGCTATCGCTATCAATGCTTTGACCACCGCAGCACATTGCGCGCTATTAGCTTTTTGAGCTTGACACCAGCTCAGCCAATGATTGGGTGAGCAACGTCGAAACACCGCATTAATTGTTGTGCTGTTATGCCCAGCCAAAACTGCGCTGAATTGTTCCGCGCGCTCATCGCAAGTATCGGTGCTGAAACGCCAGGACATCGGAATCAGCTCGATTCTTGGCTCACTCGGCTGATATTGTTCCATTAGACACGCCAGTCGCCCTTGCGTTTTCTGATTGAGTGTCAATCGATTCAACGCGGGTTCTAGGTCATGCCACGCCTGCGCGACTTCATCTTCAGTGCTTCGCGGCAAGCTGTACAGGGTCCAAATTAGAATCTGTTGCTCTCGCGCAGGGGCGGTTTCTATGCGATTGATTAACCGCACAATCGCTGAGGTCTGAAATTCAAGGAGTGGGATCATTCTGGACTCTATACCCCACTTGGAAAGCCGGTGAAGGTAAAAGGCCTCCCGTTCTTCTGGATCAAGCAGTTGTAGAAGCGTTCGCGCAATTAGGTCTTCGGCTTCGTGATCATCTTTAATGATGGCGTCTAAAGATGCATGCGCGGCGCGCAGAACGATTTTTTGATTGGCATCAAAACAAGGCGCAAAGTCCATTAGAAAATCAGCCATTCGTGCGCGGGCGTAACCTGTTCGGTTGGATAACTCGGCCAAACAGCTCACTAAGAAATGCCGAAAAACCTCCGGCACAAAACGCAGCATCGCCGGTAGCAAGGGTCTGAGATGCAAATCAGTTCCGCTTTGGCCGCCAGACGCTTTGAATTCGCTCAAATCGCGGCTAGCTATCGCGTGTAAGCACGCCATTTCTTGCTCAGATGCCTCGTGATCTGGCACCAACATATTTCGTTTAACGGTGTCCTCAATCCGCTCCGGCCAATGCAAGTTCTGACGCTCATCTGGTCGGTGAAAATCTGGCGCCCATGGTGTGCAAAGCGCCGAAGACAGCAGGCGATGTAGCCAGCGTTGAAGATTGGCTGATGCCGCCTTCAATGGCGTCAATGCTTGTGTCAATTCTTGATGCGTCAAAGGTACAAATCGCATCAGCCATTGA
>JANNYO010000650.1:0-4301 GCA_031410115.1 Rhodanobacteraceae bacterium
CGATCCTAATCCCACTGCCATCACGTTCCCTAGCTGCCAGCCCAGCGGCGGTTGTTCACTGCGCCAAGCGGTGTTGGCAGCGAATAAGCGCGCTTTGTTTCCTCAGCAAGTCTGGCGCGGGCTTGCTCATCGAAGGGTTGGGTTTGTAGCGCCGCGATGGCGGCGGTAAGCGCATCCGACAGCGGCAGCGGGGCGTCGCGGTCCAGGCTCTCGGCGGCAAGCTTGGTCGCGGCCCAGCAGGTCTGAATTCTTGGAAAAAGCGCGCGGCCCTTCTTGGTGAGCCGCACCAGTCGCTACCTGGCGTCGTCCGGTGCTGGCCACGCCGCGATGACTATTTGTGCTGCATGCCGACTTTTGCGGCGACACGGTTTGATGAGTTGGCCCGCATTTGCCAGGTTCTACGTGTACTGGATTAACAACCCAGCTTTTCACGGAGAATTCTATGTATGCACGCGCTTATTGCCATAACACCCGCGCCAAAGCGCGCCAATTGTTATTGCTGCTGTTTGCGTTGGGCGGCGCACCCTTGGCATCGGCGCTTAACTACTGCGTGGGTACCAGCTTTGAGCTCGATAGTGCGCTAACAGCCGCTAGCGCCAGCGCGGCGGATGATGAAATTCAATTGCAGGCAGGCAGTTATGCACTGCGAAGTATCGGTTCACTCGTGAATGGCGCACTCACTATGCGCGGCGGCTTTCCGGTCGGATGTTCAGGCTTCGGCTCTTTATCGGCGCAATCGACGATCACCAATGCCAGTGCGGAACAATTCACTCTGAGCGGCAACGCCGATTTAATTTTGAATCGTGTGAATTTTTCGGGCTGGCGCGAAGTGTTTTTAGGTGATGCGCAAAGTGCCGTTGGCAGCGCGGGCGAGCTTCGCGTGTCGCGCTGTCGCTTCAACAATTCAATCAATGGCTTACAAATCTCAGCACGTCGCTTTAATGTGCGGGTGGAAAATTCGATTTTTTATGGCTATAGCAACTCGGGTCTATTGATTACCGGCCGTGCTACCGGCCCGGAAGGCCAACTAGGCTTAATTCAGTTCAATACCCTGGTCAACAGCACAGGTAGTGTTGGCACCACGAAAGGCCTAGAGGTTTCAGTAAACGGGCCGTTTTCGCGTATGCATGCGGTCAATAATGTGATCAATGGCAACGAACGGGACATCAAGTTTGTCGGGCAGATGGTGCGGATGCAAAATAATTTTTGGAACACCGAGCTTTTTCAAATCGGCGGCGGCCTATCGTCTGGCTCGTCGGCTAATCTTTTTGGCAATCCTGGGTTGACTGCTAGCCCTGCTTTTCAGCCCATTGTTCCGAGCTCACCGTTGATCAACAGCGGCCTCAGCACAGGCGGCGACATGCCAAGCTTCGACTTCAGTGGCGATCAGCGCTTGACTGGCACACGCCCTGACCTCGGTGCTTTTGAAACGTCTGTTGATAACAGCAGCAGCATCGTTGTCACCAGCAATGCCGACTCTGGCAGCGGATCGCTGCGCAGCGCCATCACCAGCGCAAATACCAACCCCGGTTTCAAAAAAATCACCTTCAATATTCCCGGCACTTGCCCGCAGCGCATTATTTTGAGCAGCGCGCTGCCAGCCATCACACAATCGGTCGGTATTGAGGGTTACACCCAGCCGGGTAGCGTGTTGAACACCCAAGGCGTGTCTTTTGATGGCACCGTTTGCGTGTTCGTGACCGGCGGCAATGCCATCGGCAGCGGACTGCGTCTGCAAACCCAGTCTGTTGACGACGAAATGGTTGTGCGTGGGCTGGGCTTTTATGGTTTTAGCAGCCAAGCCTTGTTGATTAGCGGGCCGGGCAAAGGTAGCGTGCGCGGCAATCTGTTTGCCACCGGGCTTGGGCTGCCAGGCTTGGGGCAAAATTTTAGCGACGCCGTCATTCGCGTTCAAGATGCCCCAGGCACCGTCATTGGCACCATTGAAAATGCCGATATGAATGTGATTGGTGGCGGCGATGTGGTGGGTGTGGATCTCCAGGCAAGTGCGGTGGGGGGCAGATTCGTCGATGGCAACTTGATCGGCATCAACAGCAATGGCACGACCGGGCTGCCCAATGGCATTGGTGTGCGCATCGCTGATAGTGACAGCGACAGCATTCGTAAAAATTTGCTTAGTTTCAATACCAGCCACGCGTTAACGATCGGCGGTACTGCCACCAACGCGCTGGTTCTTTCGAACTATATTGGCTATTCCAGTAACAACTCTGCCAGCGGCAATGGCGGCAACGCCGTGCGTATTTTGGCGGGAAGCGGGCATCGGGTGCGGAACAACCGAATCTATCGAAGTGCCAGCGACGGTATTGTGGTGCTTAGCACCGCACGCGCCAATAAATTGGAGCTCAACTATTTTGATGGTGCCCAAAACCAAGCGATCGATCTAGCCCCAGATGGTGTCAACCCGATTGATTTAGACGTTGGGCAAACCGGCGCAAACGATCAGCAAAACTACCCGCTGATTACCGATGCGATGGGCTCAACTGCGCAAGGAGAAGTAGCGCTAAATTTTAGCAGCGCCAATGGCACCTACAGTATTGAGCTCTATGCAAACCCAAACTGTGCCGCGAGTGCGGGCGGGTTTAGTCAGGCGCAAGCGTTTTTACATGCCGCCACTGGGATCGTGCTTGACTGTGCCACCGCAGTCAGCAATTGCAGTAAACAGTTGCTCATTCCGGTGACGAATCGATTTCTAGTCGGTGATTTGCAGACCGGCAATGGCATCACTGCGATCGCAACCGACGAAGAAGGCAACACCAGCGAAGTTTCCGCCTGCAGAATGTATCGCCTAGGGGGTAACTTATTTAAGGATGGCTTTGAGTAGCGGAAACAGCATAAACACTAAAACAGAGCGCACACGATGTTCACCCGAGTCCCTAGCCTATTTGCATTCGCCCTACTGCTGCCCACATTCGCGCTGGCCGCACCCACGCCAATGCGGTTGGTGGAAAGTTATCCCAGCACCGACGTCATCAATGTCGGTGCCAACACCATCGGTGCGCTATCGACGGCAACGCCTGCCGGTGGCCAGGGCACGCTTACGGTCAGCGGGCTCAGCGGCACCGTCAATAAAGCGTGGCTCTATTGGAAAGGCATTGAGTACGTCAGCCCAGAAAACGGGTTTTTCGGCGGTAATGGCACCTATGATGAGCCCGAAATTCGTTTCGAGAATCAGTTGATTGTTGGCCAATTAGTGGCCGACCATGGCAGTACGGACTGCCACCCCCAATCGGCAGTCAATATTCCAGAAAGCGGCGCTTTTTATCGTGCTGATGTCACGTCATTGGTGCAGGCACGCGGTAATGGCAACTATGCGTTTTCCGGACTATCTGATGGCCTGGAAAGCATTGCCACTGACAGTGGCGCGCATTCGGCGAATGGTCTGTCGCTGCTGATCTATTACAGCGATGGCAATAGCGCGAATGATCGCCGTGTCGATCAATATGAAGGCCAGTTGAGCAATACCGAAGGCCTCTGGGATTTCGCATTTCCTTTGGACTATGTTGGTGGCGCGGTTGAACTGATCTTGCATGTTTCTGATGGTGAGTTAGTATTTTTGGACGGCGACACGGAATTCACCACGTTTCCCGGTCGCGAACCGGGAATGCCGGCAAAATTGAGTTTTCGCCGAAACGTGTTTGCTGACAATCTAGCGAAGTTTGCTGGAGCCAGCGTTCCCTCCATGAACGCGCCACGCTTTCCCGGCCTTTGGGATATTCGCAAGGTGCCGATTACGACGCAATTTGGCCGCTCTGCACGCTACGTGACGACCCTCCAACAAAGGTTCCAAAATGACTGCGTGAGTCTGCAGTTGGTGCAGGTTTTAAGCGCACCGAACGCTGATTCCCCGATGCTAGCGCCCGGCACGCACGACTTTGGCGATATGCTGCGCGCCACCCAAAGCCCGACGCAAACATTTACCTTTACCAATCTTTGGCCGCATGCACTGCTGCTACAAAACCCGGTGATTTCAAGTACCAGTTGGTATCGCCTACTTTCGCAAAACTGCGGTGGCCAGACACTCCTGCCCGGTGCCAGTTGCCAAATCGCCATTGCTTGCTTGCCACCGGCGGGGAGTTTGCCCGATTCGCTGCCCAGCGCTTACGTCGCAATGGCGTGGAATTCGACCGGGCCACAGAGCAATGCCGTGAACGGTGAGGTGTATTCCACTTTGCGCTGCGCTGGCGTGCCCGATGGAGCCTTTGCGCGCTTGGAATTTACGCCGCGCACCTGTGTCTTTACCGATACACCCGTCAACAACACCGTGCTTGCGCCGCTGTTGG
>JANNYO010000651.1:0-4430 GCA_031410115.1 Rhodanobacteraceae bacterium
CGCGTTTAGAATCCGGCGGCGTGGAAACCCGTACGCTCATGGAGGCGCTAGCGATTGATTTTCAAGCGCTACTGCGCGCGGTTGATCCACACGTGGTGCACAGGCTTGAAATCGATGCAAAGGCAGGCGTTTGTGCACGTATGCAGCAAGCTGCCACCGCGCTATTTGCCGAGCACGGCGATCAAACGGTGCAGAAATTTGCCCAGCACCCGAGCGACACGGTGCGCGGTTGGGCGGTTTACAGCCTGGCACTCGGACCAAAAATTCCGGTGCAAAAATTGCTGGATAATGTGCGGCCCTTTGCGGATGACCCGCACTTTGGCGTGCGCGAATGGGCTTGGCTGGCGATTCGACCGCGCTTGGTGGAAGATTTATCTGCATCCATCCAAGCGCTACAGTCTTGGACACAAGCAAGTTCCGCGAACCTGCGCCGGTTTGCCGCTGAATGTCTGCGACCGCGCGGTGTTTGGTGTAGCCACATCCAGGCGCTAAAACAAGACCCCAGTTTAGGCTTGTCGATACTTGAACCCTTGCGCGCAGATAGCAGTCGATATGTGCAAGATTCCGTTGCCAACTGGCTCAATGACGCGGCAAAAACCCAGCCGGGCTGGGTGCGTGAGCTGTGTCTGCGCTGGCAGGCGCAAGACTCATTTGCCGTGTCGCCTGTTCGGCGAGACTCCGGCAACGCATGTGCCTATGTGGTGAAAAGGGCGCAACGGTCGTTGTAAGCCGCTAAACCTTTTCGTGACTTGGCTTCATGCCGGCCGCGACAAAAGCCTTAAACCTTGCGCGGGCAATATTTTTGCCTGCTTCATCAACCGGGATCACTTCCAAAAGTCGGTCGCCAAACTGGCTAGGGCTGGCGTCACGCAAATTGATCGTTACATCGCGAATTGGTGCCGAAAATGCGGGCGTCACGATTAATACTGGGCATTCGTCATCGTCGTCTTGCCCGGCAATTTGATGCGGCAAAAACGCGTCGTCGATATAGCTCCAAAGCTTATCGTCGATGGCTAAGGCCTGATCATCGTCGGTGGCTAAAATAACGCAGGAGGATTGCATCTCAAAGGCTTTCTCGGCCAGCTTCGCCACTAATAGCAGTGGGTCTGCCTGAAATTTGGCGCTGTTTAGCTCGTAAAAGCGAATGATTTGTTCGCTCATTGGCGCACCTTTTAAGAAACTTCGTTTCAGCTTCGCAATTTACCCGTCTTTGGCGAATTGCTACGCTAACAATAAATTGGGGGCGCAATTATTGCACTATTGCGTAAACGCGCGTCCGACGCCGAGTAGGCGCTGTGGAATCATTTTGATGCGATTTAACAGTGTCGCAGACAGCCAGCTAGGAAGTACCGAAGGTTTGGTTTCCGCCACCGCAAAGCGACGCAGCGCCTGCGGATTGTTTTTCAGCTGCCAGTAATGCGTAATCGCACTTTCGACACTCAAGCGGCAGGTGCCCATGCGCACCGGTTTTAGCAGCATGCGGTACACCTGGCCTTCGTTGATGAGATCAATTGCGACCTGCGCATTCGCGCGCTCGGTGATCACCACAGTTGGAATTTGCGGGTGATACTTTTTCAACAGTTTGATCAATTGCGTCCAATCGCCCGCGCCGGTTTCCGCTTCCGAAATCACCACGCCGGTTTCATGTTGTTCAAGCAGCTGCAACGCCCGCTCAGCGGTTGCGGCAAAACGCACTTGATAGTGTCCACCTAAAATTTCGCGCAATCGGTTTTGCGTGTCAGGGTCATCTTCAATCACTAGCACACTGGCAGATTGGCGCGCCTGATCTTTTTCTTTTTCCGATATCGGTGCCATCGCTAGCAGTGGCACATCACGCGCGATACCAGCGGCCTGGACGACGGTTTTGCGCAGTTCGTCGTTATCCCAGGGCTTGTTGATAAAACGAAAAACTTCGCTCTCATTTACCGATGCAAGCACTGCACTCAAATCAGAGTAGCCGGTCAACAAAATACGCATGGCGCGTGGGTGCGCCATTTTGATTTCACGCAGCACTTCTACGCCCAGCATTTGAGGCATTCGCTGATCGCAAACGATCACGTCAATATCTTTTTCTTTGGCCCAGCGTATGGCTAATTTCGGTTCGCTGGTGACATACACATCGTGCTCGCGAAACAGCGCACGCAGGGCACGCAAAATGCGCGCTTCGTCATCAATACACAAAATGCGAATGCGCCCGGTGTGTGCCGGTGCACTCGCGTGATCCAAGCTGTCGGGCTTTTCACTCATGCGTTACCTCTGCCATGCCACTGCCTAAACCATGGCTTTTTAATGCGGCAAAATCGATCGGTAAGCTGACGACAAAGCTGCTGCCGTGCCCAAGTGCAGAACTAACCGCAACGTTGCCGCCATAGGCCGTTAGAATTTTATGCACGATCGACAGCCCCAATCCCGTGCCTTCACCCACGGGTTTAGTGGTGAAAAAGGGGTCAAATATTTTTGGCAACACATCTGCCGGTATGCCCGCGCCGGTGTCGGCAAATTCTACTTCGACCATGTCGTCATGGCGTCTGGATGTAACCGTTAGGGTGCCGCGTTCCGCCATTGCTTGCGCGGCATTGGTGATCAAGTTTAAAAATACCTGATTGATCTGCGAGGGCACCACGCGCACCAGCGGCACAGCAGCTAAGTGGCGAACCACTTCTATTCGATCACGCATTTGATGATGCGCGATGGTTAAGGCGCTATCGATGCCTTCGTTGACGTTCCACAAATCTTCGCCATCGCGATCTACCCGCGCGAAGCCTTTCAGATTCTTTACTAGCTTGGAAATTTGATCGACACCTTCTAGTGCATCGATGAGCAGTTCCTTGCTCTCCGACAAACGCTCGTCATTTGCCAAAGCGGCGCGCATTTTTAACAGTGCGCCGGGCAGAGCGGCCTGCAGTTTTGGGTCGGCCGGATTGATGCTTGCGAAGCGTTGCAGCGCGCCACAAATTTTATCAATGATGATTTTGTGCTCATCCAGTAGCTCCGTGACCACTTGCGCGTTACTGCGCAAAAAGCCCAGCGGCGTATTAATTTCATGGGTAACGCCCGCCACCATTTGCCCGAGCGACGCTAATTTGGTGGTGTGCATCACTTGCGATTGCGAAGCCTGAAGCTTCTTTAGCTCAATTTCTGCCGCTGACGCACCGGCCTGAACTTTTTTCAGGCGCAGGTACAACCACGCGGCGAGCGCTGCGGTGCATGCAAAAAGCAGGAAAGCGAGCCATTCCATCGTGTCGGCATCAAGCTGAATAAGGAAGCTGAACTGTCGCAGAGTTAGCGCGCGCTGACAATTCCCTTGTGCCCGTGGATTGCGAAGAACTTGCGATAGCGCGCACAGGGGCGAATGCGCGCGTCAAGTCCACGCAGATGCATATCTGCACATTCGCCAAGTGAGTTGGATTCCTACTCCTAATCATAGCGAGTACGCAAGACTGAACAGCGCAGGAAAAGGCGGGTATTCTTCGCGCCGTAGGATACCCAATGAAAGGTTTAACGAACATGTCCGAAGCAAGCGCGCAAATCCATACCAACGCCCACACCGGGCACGGCGGACACGGCAAGCTCATGCCGCTCGTAATCGGTGCCGTCGGGGTGGTGTTTGGTGATATCGGCACCAGCCCGCTGTACGCGATCAAGGAATGCTTTAACGGCGAGCACGGCTTAGCGCTGACGCGGCTCAATATTTTTGGCGTGCTTTCCCTGATGTTTTGGGCGATGACGATCGTCGTGTCATTGAAATACGTCACCTTTATTTTGCGCGCTGACAACAAAGGTGAGGGTGGCACGCTATCGCTGATGGCGTTGGGGTTACACAAGTTGAGCACCGCGCGCAATCGCTACATTGCCATTTTAGTTGGCATGGTTGGCGCTTCACTGTTTTTTGGCGATGGCGTCATTACGCCGGCGATGACGTTGATGTCGGCGGTTGACGGAATGGCGGTCTATAACCCGAAATTTGGCAGCTATATCGTGCCGATCTCGGTGGGTATTGCCTTTGTTTTGTTTATGTTTCAGAGCTTCGGCACTGCCAAGGTGGGGGCTTTTTTTGGCCCGATTATGTCCCTCTGGTTTGTCGTACTCGCGGTGTTGGGGGTGGTCAATATTGTGCAAGCGCCGGAAATTTTGAGCGCGTTTTTGCCGTATCACGCATGGAAATTTGTTTTGCACAGCCCAGCGCACGCCTTCATGGTTTTGGGCGCGGTGTTTTTGGTGATGACCGGTGGCGAAGCGCTGTATGCCGATATCGGCCATTTTGGCGTTAAGCCGATTCGTTTTGGCTGGTTTGGTTTTGTTATGCCAACAATTTTGATTAACTATCTCGGCCAGGGCGCGCTGCTGATGACGCATGGCGCCGATCCCATCGTGCGTTCAAATCCGTTTTTCCACATGGTTCCCAATACGCTACTGCTGCCGTTAGTAAT
>JANNYO010000652.1:0-3111 GCA_031410115.1 Rhodanobacteraceae bacterium
CGCTGGATGCCGAAGCCAGCGGCAGTTTGGATGGCAGCAAATTAGGCCGCAGCTTTGCCAGCTGGTGTAGGTTTGTGGCCTACGCCGCAGCGCGCAGCGAATGTTTAAGTTTTTACACCTCTGGATCGACCGGCAAATCCCGGCGCGTCGAACATCAAATGCGGTATTTAAACGCCGAGATCGAAGATTTTTTGCCGACCCTGTGCGCGCACGGCTTCACCCCAAACCGGGTCGTGACGGTCATGCCCAGTCAGCATCTGTACGGCTTTTTGTTTGGCATTTTGTTACCGGCGAAATTAAATTTGCCGCTGCTTTCGCTCAAGGCGCAGCCGGCACCGCTGGTGCGCGCGCAGTTACAGGACGGTGATATTTTGCTCGCGCACCCGACATTTTGGGCGCACGCACTGCACGCGGATTCGCCCCGTTTGGGCTGGCCAGAGCACGTGCTTGGGTTAAGTTCCGGGCAAGCCTTGCCGGATGCAGTTTTGCTGGCAGCGCAGGCAACAACGCTACGCCTGCTGGAAATTTATGGCGCAACTGAAACCGCCGGAATCGCCTGGCGCACCGAACCTGGGCCGCTGACTTTGATGCAGCGCTATACGTTTTCGGATCACAACATGCTGCTAGATCAATACCGCAGCGGCGCTGAAATCACGCCACCAGATCGCATCGAGCGCCAAAGTGATGGCCGATTGTGCGTGCTAGCGCGTCATGATCGCGTGGTGCAAGTGGCGGGCGTGAATGTGCATCTTGAGCATGTTGAGCGCGTGATTTCAGCGCTCACCCAAGTGCTGGATGTGCGGGTGGCGTTTGACACCGACAGCCAGCGCTTGAGCGCGTGGCTAATGAGCGATGCCCTTGATGCGAGCGATTTACGCCGGCAGTTGCGCGCCAAGCTTAGCGCCGCTGAGCTGCCAACCCGCTGGCATTTTGTCAGCGCATTTCCGCAAACGGAGTCGGGCAAGATTTTGCTTCGCTAAGTCTTGCGTGCTTAACCGATAAATCACCCGCGTTAAATCACCCGAGTCACGCGCAGCAAGTGCCCAGTATCCGGGTGTTTTTCGACTTTAAAGCTAAGTTTGCGTGCTAGTCCCAGCATCGCTGCGTTTTCCGCCAACACATCCCCCCAAAGCCGGTTGATCCCGGCCGTGCGGCAGCGCTGCATGATGGTCAGCATGAGCATTTGCCCTAAACCCTGGCCCGACAGCGCCTGCGGAATCACGATCGCAAACTCGGCGTCGTCACGCTTTCGGTGCTGGTAGCTGGGCGTGCGCGATGCGCGCACCACGGCAAAAATCTGTGCTTGCCCAATGACCGCGCCCGCTTTCTCCGGTGCGGCCAGCACCAGGGCAATATCTCGGCTTGGGTCCAACTGGGTCAGGCGCGCGGCTAAATCATGCGTCAGTGCTTTCAGCGGATACATAAAGCGCATGCGCACTTCCTCAGCGGTTAAGCGCAAAAACCCGCGCTGAAGCTCGGCTTCGTCGGTGCTTTGAATATCGCGCAGCACCAGCGCAATGCCGCTGGCGCTAATCAGGGCGTGTGCATCAGGCGGTGTTGCAATGACGTCTGAAAAGACGCTGGGCGCTTTTAGCTGTGCGCGCAGTCGAAGCGTTCGCAACGCAACATCTGGCTGATCAAATGCTGCATAGCCGTTCGCACGCAGCAGCGCGCGCGCGCCCGCTTGGCCTGGGCCGGTAAAAATGGCAACGCGAACTAGGTTCGCATCCACCGATTCGGATAACGCCTCGGCAACACCGTTACACAAAGCCTCGGCAATGTCATGGCCGTCAGAAAAAGCATTCGGGTGATGGCAAAACACCAGCGCGCTCGCCGATGCCGCCGGTGCAGACGCCGCCAGCGCGCGCGCGACATCGGCATAGCGGGTGGGATCTGCTTCTCGGCCCAAATCAAGCGGGTTGCTAACGACGCGGCGGCTGCCAAGCTGCGGTTTTAGCGCACGAATTTGCGCTGCGCTGAGCGCTGCAATCGCAAAACCAGCGTCCGTAGCTGCCGCCGCCGTCAGTGCCAATAGCGCCGCACTGTTGCCAGTAAACATCACCTTGGGTAACACCTGTGCATTCTTGGCAACGGCGAATTGTTTCAAATGCGCCGCTTCGCAAAATGCCTCTAAGCTTTCAACCCTTAATGCACCGTGCGCGTCGGTTTGCGCGGCAAGCGCATCGCCTGCATTTCTCAGCCAGAGCACGACAGGTTTACGCAGTGCACACGCGCGCAGGGCAGATAAAAACTCCTGGCGCAGGTCCGTGTTGTCTACCGCGCACGCATCGATTTGTAGCGCCACCAGCGTTGTGCTTGAATCGGTCGCTAAATAATCCAGCAGTTCCGTGGCGTTGATATCGACCGCGTCGCCCAGGCTAATTAGCGCACGCAAGCCCAGGGCTTGACCGGCACAATATTCCGCAGCAATGGTGCAAACAGCCTCGGATTGGGCAATCAAGGCAAGCCCGCCGGGTGCCGCTAAGCGAGTCACGAGCGACGCATTCAAGCCGACGTGCGGCAATTGCACACCAAAGCTGGATGGCCCAATCAGGCCTAAATTGAGGCGCGTCAACTGTTTGCGCAACTTAATCAGCAGCGCTTTGCGCGATTGCCAAAGCACGCCGGCTATGCTGCTGTCGGTGGCAATCGCGATGCACACCACGCCGCCAATGTCGCGCAGCGCGAGCGCCTCAAGGCAATCGGGCGTCGCCGCCCACGGCGTCAAGATAATCACCAAATCCACCGACATCGGCAGTTCGTTGATTTCACCTAGGCAATCATGCTCGTACAAGCGCCGGTGGTGCGGGTTCACCAGATAAATGCTGGGCACGTGCGCGTCAGCTGCATGGGCCAAAACGCTGCGTGCAACTTGGCCGCTGATTGAACCTGTGTCCGCGCTGGCGCCGATCAAAGCAACGCTGTGCGGTTTGAGCATTCGATGCAGCGAAAAAGCCATGCAATTTCTTCACTTTAGCGGCGGTGGTTTGCGTTAGCTTATCCTGCTGGTGTCTAAATGCCGTAGAGGAGTCGTGTCGATGCGAATAAAAGCGCTGGGTTATCTCGCAATTTTTTTGATCCCTGCAATGATGCCGCTGGCAGCCACACTTT
>JANNYO010000653.1:0-4052 GCA_031410115.1 Rhodanobacteraceae bacterium
CCCACCGTGCCGCGAATGCCGTCGGTACCAAAATATTTACGCGTCATTGCAATGCCTTTTTCAACGCCGCCTTTTTTGCAACCACAGCACGCGTGCGTCTCTGCACCATCGGATCCGCAATCAGCGGGCGATAAATTTCAACACGATCACCATTTTCCAGCGAGTCACCCAGCTGGCAACGACGCGAAAAAATACCGACGTTACCGTCCAGCTCCGGCAAATCAGCAAGGCCCGCCAGCGCGATCGCATCGCCAACGGTCGCGGTATTCGCTACCCGCAAACGCAAAAGGTTCTGTTTCGTAGCCAGCGCATAAGCCACTTCGACGTCAATCAGGCTAACGGACATGATTTTTCGCAACCTGAATAAAGTCATCCACCATCCGATCGGCCCAAACCCCAACCGCCGCCGCGACGGCGGAATTCACCACCGAACCGGCGAAATCAATGGTCAACGCCAGTGTCACGCGACAGCCGGATAAGCCCAAGGCATCGAACTGCCAAGCCCCCTTGAGCGAACGAAACGGCCCACTTTGCAAATTTAAACGGATCGCCCGATCCGGCTCCAACTGATTGACGGTGGTGAATGCCAAACTGACACCCGCAAGCTTGACGCTAAGTTCTGCCGTCATTTCAGTGTCGGTCACGCGCAACACCTTTGCTGCCGTACACCAATCAAACCAGCGCGGATAAGCCTCGATATTATTGACCAAGCTATACATCAACGAAGCCGGGCAGCCGACAATGGCTTGGCGCTTAATTTGCTTCATGGTTCCCGCCCAGCACGCCCATAAATCGCCGGTAATAGCGCAGCTCCGCCACCGATTCACGAATATCACTCAGCGCAAGATGCGCACCTTGCTTGACGACACCCGCCGCCACCTCCGGCGCCCAGCGCTTCGCCAATTCTTTAACGGTCGACACATCCAAATTGCGATAGTGAAAATAGCGCTCCAACTCCGGCATACCACGCGCCAAAAACCGCCGATCCTGACCAATAGAATTGCCGCAAATAGGCGAAATCCCAGCCGGCACCCACGCGCGCAAAAACGCGATCGTCGCCGATTCCGCCGCCGCTAAGGTAATCGATGAAGCCAGCGCCCGCTGCCAAAGCCCAGACGCCGAATGATGCGAGCGGTTCCAATCATCCATCGCTTCCAGCTTGGCAAGCGAGGTTTGAATTGCAAACTCCGGCCCTACCGCCAGCTCATTGAGCTCGCTATCGGTGATTAAGGTCGCAATTTCGATGATTTGATCGGTATCTGGGTCTAGACCGGTCATTTCGCAGTCGATCCAGATTAGTTTTTGGGGGTTGGATGGCTTTGGTAAATTCAAAAGTGCTATGCATTCAAGCGTAGCGCAAGTTGATCGCCACAAACGAAAAACGGCCCTGTTACCAGGGCCGCGATTTTCATACAGCTTCAAACAGACGGTTTAGAACTTTTGGTTGTAACTAACGAACCAGAATGCACCTGGAACATCGTTTGCTGGATCTAAGCTGTTGGCAAAAGTATTGGTTTGGTTTGGCGGCGTACGATCAAAAATATTCTTTGCACCAATACGGATCGTGCCGTCCCAGTCGCCCACATAAGCCACGCTAATATCGTGATAAGTCACGCCACCAACTTTGTTAGACGGATTCGCGTCACCAAATGAGGTAATTTGATTCGGGTCAGTACATTGTTCAGGCGCAAGTGCCACATAGATGGCTCGGCAACCCTCGACAAATCTCGACGTGTATCGCGCTGTCCAGTTTGCGCTCCATGCACCCATCACCCAATCAAGGCCCAAATTGGACTTCAGACGGTTGGTAGTGCCACCGCGACCACCATAACTTCCGACATTTGTATTAATCGGGTTGTTATTAATGTAATCAAATCGAGCGGAGGAATCATAGGCTAAATTCGTGTTCTGGTCTTTTATGAAGTAGGTGTTATCAATACGGATAGAAAAGTTACCGAATTCATATTCCGGCAGCTTGTAGCCAAAGCCTACATCCAGGCCGCTGATTTCTTGCTTGCCAACATTCTCCCCTACAGCAACCACGTTTGAGATGTCACCGGTTGCGGGGTTGCGGGTAATACGATCACAGGCTTGTATATTTCCAGAGACATAACAGTTAGCCAACAATGTAGCAGCGCCTCGTCCACCAATGACGTTATCAATCTTAATTTTGAAGTAATCGACGGCAATATCGAAGCCTTCAAAGTAACTCGGGCTATAGATTGCGCCGAGCGTAAAGCCTTTACTACTTTCCGGTGTCAAGCCTGCAAAGCCACCTGACTGAGTACGAATTTGACCATTTCCTTGAACCGGTGCGACGCCATTGATTAGTGCCGGAATGATTGATCCGATGCCTGCGCGGCAACGTGCGATTGTTGTCGCGTTCTGCTGAGCCAAACCACCAAACGGGCCACTTGCGCATGGATCCGCAAGCTGGGGAAAATTATCCGATATGCCAGAGAACAACTCGCTGATACTCGGCGCGCGGAATCCTTGGTTATAATTACCGCGAATTTTCAAATCAGCGATTGGTTTCCATTGGAAACCAGCCGAAAAATTAGTGGTATTGCCGAAATTGCTGTAATCCGAATAACGTCCGGCCAGGCGGGCTTCTAACAATTCAGCAAACTGCGCATCTTGCAAGATTGGGATCGCAAACTCACCATAAATTTCTTTAGAGTTGTAACCGCCTGAGGTGGCAAGTCTTGCGTTACCCGTGGTGTCACCTGCAGCCGTGATGGCATCAGGAATGTCCGAACCATTTTCTTTGCGGTATTCATAACCAGCCGAGAAGCCTAAAGGCCCTGCGGGTAATTCGACAACCGTTCCCGTTACAGAACCAAACAAATTGGTCGATTCTGATTGTGCTTTGTCGATACCGGTAAACGTTACGTAGTTCAACATCGCGGGGGTAAGGCTACCAACGCCACCCAAAATGTTGATTGGCACGCAACCAGCGATCAGTGTGGCACCAACGAGTGGCGTGGCAGCTGTTGGTCCTGCGGTGCCGCAACGTGGATCAAATCCAACGCCAGGATCGGCATCAAACGCGGTCAGCGCATTGCGCAAACGCGACAAATTGAGATTACCAGTTCCCAGGTTGGTTTCTTTGTTGGTCGAATAGCTATAACCCGTATCCCATGTGAAAGAACGATCAGCCAAGTCAAATGCGCCGCTGAAGCCACCACCGAAACGGAACGTACTGTTATCACGAGCTGCGCGACGACCACCAGTTTCGACAAAACGACGCTGCAAACCAGCAACCGTACCGCCCAAAGTGTTGTAAGGATTGTTCGCCGCAACCGTTAGGCCTGCGGCAGTACCAGATCCGCGATTTCCAAGCACAACAGGAATGGCAGCTAACAATGTGTCTGATCGACGATTGTTATAAAGCATATGCGCGTTAAATTCGACCGCATCACTTAGAGAATAACGGCCTTCAGCGAATATATTGGCGCGCTCGGACGGCGTAACCAAGTAGTTGTCTGGTGCAAAATTATAAGCGTCAGAAGCTGTGTTGTATGCCCGATACTGCGTCGCGACGTTTGTAGCGTCGGATTGCGGACCCGTATTTGTGAAAGAACCCGCTCGGCCCGTCACGAAGTATCGACCCAAAGGCGTAGTAGACGACCCCGTTGCCGCTGGTGAAAGGCCAAAATTAGGCACCGAAGAAATTGCGCGATCGCCAGCGAAAATAGGCTCTTCTTTGACGTAACCAGCGGACAAGCTGGCGCTACCGCGCTCGCTCGCGACACCAAACGTGAAGTCGCTTGACCAACGCGTGCCGTCGCCTTCACTGTTCTGACCATAGAACCCGCCGGCAACTGCGCCGTCAAAATCTCGGCGCGTCAGTATGTTCACAACACCACCAATGGCATCCGAACCATAGATTGACGAAGCACCGTCTTTTAAAACTTCAATACTTTGAATGATTCCAACTGGAATTGTATTTAAGTCAACCGAACCGTCGATCTGGGAAACCCAGCGATGACCGTTCACAAGCACGAGGGTACGGTTCGCGCCTAAATTGCGTAAATCGATCGTCGTTGTGC
>JANNYO010000654.1:0-6566 GCA_031410115.1 Rhodanobacteraceae bacterium
CGCCAGCCAATGTCTGGGCGCATAAATCGCCCAGGCCAGGTGATTTTTTCAGCATGCGCATAGGCTTTGGTTTGTGCGGATTTTGCATCTGCGCCCAACCCAACCACGCACAGCACGCGCCCGCCGTCGGTGCGCACTGCCGCGCCGTCTGATTTCGTGCCGGCGTGAAATACATGGGTTGAATCCGTGGCGAACGCCAAGCCACCGATGAGATCATTTTTGCGCACAGAATCTGGATAGCCTTCAGCGCACAGCACCACACCCAGCGCAGTACGTGCGTCCCACTGCAAAATATGGTTCGTTAACTCAGCATTTGCCGCCGCCTGTAACACCGGCAGCAGTGGCGAGATCAAGCGCACCAATATGGCTTGAGTTTCCGGATCCCCTAGGCGTGTATTGAATTCCAGCACGCGCGGATTTCCCGCCGCGTCAATCATGATTCCGGCATACAAAAAGCCGGTAAACGCACGCCCTTCGGCGGTCATACCCGCCAAGGTTGGCGCGATGATTTCGCGCTGGATGCGCGCTTCAATTTCGGGTGTTACCACAGGCGCCGGGGAATACGCGCCCATGCCGCCGGTATTCGGCCCGGTGTCGTTGACGCCCACGCGCTTGTGATCTTGACTACTCGCCAGTGGCACAAAAGCCTGATTTGCTGCGATCACAATGTAGCTCGCTTCGATGCCGGGCAAAAATTCCTCGATCACCACGCGCGCGCCTGCGGCGTTGGCAAAACGTCCGCCCAGCATGTCGACGACGGCGGCTTTCGCTTCATCAATACTGAGCGCCACCACCACACCTTTGCCCGCCGCCAAACCATCGGCTTTAACCACAATCGGCGCGCCGTGTTGTTCGATGTAGTGCAGCGCCGGTGCAACTTCGGTAAACACCGCAAAGGCCGCCGTCGGAATTTTGTGCCGTGCTAAAAATGCTTTGGTGAAGGCTTTCGAGCTTTCCAATTCAGCGGCGTTTTGCCGTGGCCCAAACACGGGCAGACCTTGCGCTTGGAATTGATCGACGATGCCTAAACTCAGGGGTGTTTCTGGCCCAATGACGGTGAAATCAACTTTTTCCTGTCGCACCAGGGCGATCAAATTGGCAATGTCGGTGGCGGCAATCGCGACATTTTCAAGCTTGGGCGTACCTTTTGTGCCTGTGTTGCCTGTGTTCCCTGTGTTCCCTATTTTGCCTGCGGTGCCGGCATTTCCGGGTGCGACCAACACACGGCTGACGCCCGGATCTTGGCTCAAACGCCATGCCAGCGCATGTTCGCGCCCGCCGCCGCCGACCACTAAAACCGTCGTCATTTGACGTTTTCCCGCACCAAAGTGGACGAAATATTGGCCTGCATCAAATCGCGTTTCGCGGTGTCGGCAAGCGTGATTACGGCAAATGGGCCGCGCCGCACGCGGTGCCAAAGTTTGCCGTTAACATTGACTTCGCTGATCTGCACCTGCACGCCATTCAGTGCCAGCTGCGCCTTCAGCGCGTCGGCATCGCCAGCCTCGGGGAAGCTGCCCAACTGCAAAAAATAACGCACATTGACGTCCGGCTTCAGCTCGGGCTTCGCCGCCTGTGCGCGAATTTCGGTGTCTGGAATAATGACTTCGCGCTCGGCCAGTGCGGTGTAAAAGTCATACTTTGGTTTGTCCGCGGCCGGCGGCGTGGCGCGATCTTCCGGTGTATCGTTACGCGCCATTTCTGAAATGCTGGCAGCAGGTGCAGGTTTGGGCACATTTGAGAGCGCTTTTTCTTTCGAATAATCGCGAAAAATAAGCAGCGCACTTAAGCCGATGCCTGCGGCAAAACCCGTCAACAGCCACACCCACGCAGGAAGCGGCGCTTTACTGTTGCTGTTGCGTATTGCTTGATTTTTTTTAGCCATGTTCTTCCCTAAACTCCATTTGCCGCACATCTTAAAAAAACGCGTGACTTTTTAAGTGACTACATTGAATCGGGCGCGGACACACCCAGCAAAGCCAGCGCGTTTTTCAGCACTTGCCGGGTCGCTGCCATTAGCGCCAGGCGCGCATTGCGCAGTGCGGCATCGCTCGTCAAAATTTCTAAGCGCGGCGGGCTGTCATAAACGCCGTGCAGTTGCGCCGCCAAATCGCGCACATAGTTTGCCAAAATATGCGGCGCGCGCGCGTTTGCAGCACTATTAATGACCTCACTAAATCGGCCAATCGCAGCGATAAGCGATAGCTCACGCGCTTCAACCAACAGCGCCAAACTCGCTACACCCAACGCCACATCGAACGGGCTTAAGCCGCGATCGTTCAGGCGCTCAAATACTCGGCAGATGCGTGCGTGCGCATACTGCACGTAATACACCGGGTTGTCCGCAGACTGCTTTTTCGCCAGCGCCAAGTCAAAATCCAAATGCTGCTCGTGGCTGCGCATGACATAGAAAAAACGCGCCGCATCGGTGCCGACTTCGCGGCGTAAATCCGCCAAGGTAACGAACTGTCCTTCGCGTTTACCCATCGACACTTCCACTCCGTCTTTGAATAAGCGGGCGAACTGCACCAAGTCTACCTCGACCCGGTTTGGATCAATACCCAGCCCCGAAGCCGCCGCTTTCAAGCGCGCGATGTAGCCGTGGTGGTCGGCGCCTAAAATATAAATCGCCTGATCATAGCCGCGTTCAAACTTGTTTTTCAGATACGCAATATCGGAGGCAAAATAGGTGCTTTGACCGTTCTCACGCACCACGACGCGATCTTTTTCATCACCAAAATCAGTCGCTTTAAACCACAAAGCGCCATCACGCGTTGCCATCTGCCCGCGCGCAGTCAGTAGCGACACCACCTGCTCAAGCGCGCCGCTTTCGGCTAAAGATCGCTCACTAAACCACTCGTCGTGCACAACATTAAATTGAATCAATTCCGCCTTAATTTCCGCCTGCAAACGCACCAAAGCGAAGTCATAAATTTGGCGGAATTTGATCGCGCCCAGCAAAGACTTTGCATTCGCGATTAGCGCGTCGACATGCTTGTCTTTGTCGCCTCCTTGGGATTCATCGGGCGGCAAATTTGCCATCAGCAAATCTGGCGCGCAGATAAACGCGCTACCGAATGCCTGCGCAAGCGGCGCGGCCATATCGATCACATAAGCGCCTTTGTAGGCGTTTTCAGGAAAACGCACGGCAATGTTCATCACGTCCAAGTAGCGCAGCCACAGGCTGGTCGCCATAATGTCCATTTGGCGGCCGTAGTCATTGACGTAATACTCGCGCTGCACATTAAAGCCTGCGGCGGCCAAGATATTGGTCAAGCTTGAGCCATACGCCGCGCCGCGCCCGTGGCCGACGTGCATGGGCCCGGTTGGGTTTGCCGAAACGTATTCCACTGTCAGTTTTTTGCCCGCACCCAGCGTTGTTTGACCAAACGCCGCACCCAGGCGCAAAACTTCGCCAACTACCGCAAACATACTTTCGGCGCGCATGAAAAAGTTGAGAAACCCGGGGCCTGCGATCTCAACTTTTTCCACACTTGGGTGCACGGGCAGTTGGCGCACAATCGCCGCCGCCAGATCACGCGGTTTTTGCCCGAGCAGCTTGGCTGCCGCCATTGCCGCATTGCAGGCAAAATCACCATGTTCGCGCGATTTGGTGTTCTCCACCAAAAATGCGACAGCGTTCACACCAGCGCAGGCAGCGGCCGGCGAAAGCTGGGCCAGCGCCTGGGTCACCAAATCACGAATTAACTCTTTCATCAGACGTACTCAAAAATAGTGTGCGGAGCATAACCGCTGCACGTGATATCGGTACTCAGTTGCGGTGCCAGGGATACAGGTTGTCTTGGCATATGGGAATGACGAACTTAGTGCAGCTGGCTAACTCGGTCAAATCTCGGCAAGCTTGGGGGGAACTTAGGCAAACAAATAAATACCATGAGCAACGCCAATGCCCGCAGCGCCACCGCATTTGCCCCAGCCGGCGTCGGCAATGTCGCAGTTGGCTTTGATTTAATCGGCCATGCGTTGGACGCGCACAATAGCGATGGCAGCGCGCTTGGCGACACCGTCACCGCGTGTGTGATCGATACGCCTGAAGTTGAGATTGCCGAGATCTCGGGCCTGGATATTCCTTTACCGCGCACGGCGCAGGAAAATACTGCCGGGCGCGCGGTATTGGCGTATCAGCGCGCCTTGGGTTTAACGCACGGCTTTAGTTTGCGTATCCACAAGGGCATTCCGCTGGGTTCAGGCTTGGGCGGGTCAGCGGCGTCGGCAGTGGCGGCGGTGGTGGCGGCGAATGCGGCGTGTGGCGCGCCGCTCAGCTTGGCGCAGCTGTATCCGTTCGCACTCGAAGGCGAATGCGCCGCAAGTGGCGCAAAGCATGGCGACAACGTTGGCCCACAGCTTTTGGGCGGGCTTTGTTTTACCAACGCCGAGCGCTGCATCGCGCTGCCGGTGCCATCAGGCTTGACGGCGGTAGTGGTGCATCCAGATTTCGTGTTGGAAACTAAAACAGCACGTGCCGCGTTAAACATCGGTTTTCCGATCAGCGCTTTTGTGGCGCAAAGCGGCAAGCTCGCCGGATTCTTAATCGCGCTGTATCAAAATGATCCAGCCCTATTACGCGCAAGTTTGGCGGACGTCTTGGTCGAACCCAAGCGCGCGCCACTGATTCCTGGGTTTTATGCGGTCAAACAAGCGGCGCTAGACGCCGGTGCAATCGGCGCGAGTATTTCCGGCGCAGGCCCTAGCGTATTTGCGTGGTTTGACAGCGCGGCGAGTGCGGCATCCGCGGGTTTATTAATGCAGGCGGCGTTTGCCACGCATGACCTGCGCTCAAATTATTATGTCGCCCCGGTTGCTGGGCGTGGTGCGCGCGTGATTCGGTAGTAAGAGTCTTGCCGCGTTCGCAAGGACTGTATGTTTTGCCGTCAGGTCAGCGCGTACAGCTTCTAAATTGTCTGCTACCAATTCACTTCAACCGCTGCAAAGTCTCAGCTGCCGTTTGATCCGCCTGCATTTGCGCTAGCCATGCCAAGCTGTAAGCGATACCGGTCGGTAAATCAACGAGCGGCTGCCAGCCCAGCATTTGACGGGCTTTTTCGGCGGAAAACTGCACGCTACTTGGGCCAAAAAAATCTGCCAACCAAAGCGCAGGTGCTGGCGGTGGCGGTTGATTTTTCCGAATTAATTCTGCGCGCGGCCTGAGTGCTTGCACTTGCCGATGTCGCTGTGGAAAACGTTTGCTGCCCCAGGATTTGAGCCTGCCTAGCAAAGGGTGCTGAGAAATAGCTGCCATTACTGCGGGCGTGTTGACCAGCGTCGTCAAAATGTCGCGAAACGTACTGGCACGGGTAGCATTTTTCGTGTGTTCCGCCAGCTCAATACTGGCGATGCTTGCAATATTGGCTTGCTGGGGTTCGACAAAGGCGCACAAAAATTCGCGCCAGCTGGTCTGTCCGTCTACCGCGATAAACACTTCGCCGTGCGCTTTCTGGTCCTGTGCGGCAAGTAGCGCAAGATCGACCAAATTGGTCACGTAAACGTAGTTGCAAACGCCCGCACCCGCATCGAACCAGACAAATTGCCCGGCTTTTGCCAAATCATAAGGTGTCTTACAAAACAACCCGCCGCGCGGCCCGTAAACCGCGCCGGGTGCGATCACGCTGACGCGCATTTCTGGGTGCGCGCGCGCAAACGCTAGGCAAAGCTCTTGCATTTCCAGCTTGGCGCGGCCGTAGTCAGCCAGTGCGGGGCGGGTATGGTCTTGTTCGGTGATGCAGCCCTGCTGGTAGCCCGCCCAAACGGTGCAGGTACTGAAAACCACGACGCTTTCCACGCCTTCAGCAAGCGCAGCATTCAGCACATTGCGTGTGCCTTGGATGGTGATTTTTGCCGCGTCCGCGCCGGATGTGCCGTAGGCCAAATGAAACACATGCTTGGCACCGCGAAACGCCGATCGGCAGCTTTCAACGCTCAGTAAATCGGTGCGTTTCATCGCGGCTGGAAAGCGCGCGATTTGTGAGCCCGAACGAAAACTGCGAACCGCCACAACAATCGACGTCATCTGCAATTGTGCCAAGCGCTCGATTAAATGACTGCCAACAAAACCAGTGCCGCCGGTAACAACCACCGCCGCCGCTGCCAGTATGGGTCGCGACGGTAGCGGTGTTGGCATCGCCACTGAGGCTGCAGAATATTCTGCTGCGGCGGCGCCCCGGTATTGGTACGCCCATTCAATCAGCGCATGGCTGCGCGCTGCGGTGGCGATGTCAACTTGATATTCACAAGGTTGTGCGTGTTTCACAGCGGCGGCAAAACGCCAGAGTTGCTCAACAAAACACGACTCAAACGTGGCCTGCCAGTCACCCGAAACAAACGCGTTTGGCGCACGCAGCTGCGCGGTCATGGTGCCGTCGCTGCTGTACCAATTGACCGAATCGAGCTGAGCAAAGTCCATGCTAAGCGTGCCCAATCTGCCACGTACACGAAGGCCATCTGCAAGCGCATGCGTCCAGGAAATGCGCAGGGTGATCGGGATGTGTTCTTCCGTGTCGCCTGCCGGCGAGACTTTCATTTCCGTGTCGCCTGCCGGCGAGACTTTC
>JANNYO010000655.1:0-9081 GCA_031410115.1 Rhodanobacteraceae bacterium
CTAAAATCATCGGCATGGTGCCGCGCCCGCGCAGTCCGGCCAGGGCTGGAAAAGCATCTTCATCAACGACGGTATAGCCGCCATCCCGCAGCGCGTCTTCAATCACGCTTTCTGCTGCACCCGCCGGGCCGGTTTCGCCAATGGCAATCACGACCACGCGCGGCAACATCGGTGCTGCGACTGGCGTGGCAACATTTGGCGTTGGCGTGTTCGACGCGATACGTGGGTTCAGATCACGCTTGGCATTGACCGCTTCGATGCGCGAGCGCAAACCGGCCAGTGGTGCGCGTTGTGTTGGGTCGGCAGCGGTCGCAACCGGCGTTTGTGCGGCGGCCAAGCGCGCGTTTTCAATTTTGACGCGTTCAAGCTCGGCGGTCGCAGCGGCGAGCTGTTCGGCGGTGGCATCGGCGGCGGATGGGCTTGGCGTAGTTTCAACCGCAACCGGCGTCGAGGTGGTATTTGCCGGGTCAGATGTTGTGCTCACGATCGGCGCATCGCCAGACGGTAGCGTTGGCGTAGTCATCGGGCTTACTGGGCTGATCGGTTCGCCAACTTTGCTGACTTCAGGGGTGTTCGTGCTGCCCGTTGGCGTGACTGCAACGGGCTCTAGCCCCATTTTTTCGGCGCTTGTTTTATCGCCAAACAGCTTGTTGCGCATGGTGTAGCCGCCGACGCCGGTGGCGATCATCACGCTTGCGGCAATTGCCCACAGGGCCGAGTTGCTTTTCGCTTTCACCGGTGGCGCGTGCGCTGCTTGAGCATATACAGGCGCAGGCGCATAGACAGGCGCGGCGGCGGGCTGATAGGCGGGCGGCGAACTGGGTGGCGCGATATTCGGCAGCGGAGCACGCGCCGCAGTGGCTTGCGCAACGGCGCGCGGGCCCTGCGGCAAAGTCGCGGCTGAGGTTACCCCCGGTGCGGGCGATGCCACGTTTACCGTGCCCGCAATTGCGCCGGTTTTTGCCAAATCAGCCAGCAAATCATGGCAGCTTTGATAGCGCTGCGCCGGGTCTTTCGCGAGCATTTTATTGAGCACAACAACCAGTGGCTGGCTGACATCTGCACCCAAAGATCGCACGTCGGGAATGTCCGCCTGCACCACTTCTAACATCAAACCCAGGGGCGACTGGTCAGTGAAAGGCATGCGGCCCGCGAGCATTTCAAACATCACAATGCCGAGCGCAAAGACGTCGCTGCGCTGGTCAACTTGTTTGCCCAAACAGACTTCCGGCGACAAATAGCCCGGTGTGCCGACAAATTCGCCGGTGCCGGTGAGTTTCTTTTCGAAATCTGAGTTCGCCAGTGCAATGCCGAAATCAGCGACTTTGACCAAACCGCGAGGCGTAATCATTAAATTCGCGGGTTTAATATCCCGGTGCACCACGCCGCGGTCATGCGCGACGCTCAGGCCTTGCGCGGCCTGCGCAATGATGCCAGCGGCGTGCTTGGCTTCTAATTTTCCTTCGCGGCGCAGCATTTGGCTCAAAGATTCGCCTTCGACAAATTCCATTGCGAAAAACGGCTGGCCTTGATCGTCGCCAATCATGTAAATCTGGATGATGTGCGGATCGTTCAGCTGTGCCATGCTGCGCGCCTCACGCAGGAAGCGTTCCACCACTTGTGGGTCGTGCGCGAGCGCTTCGCTCATCAATTTAATGGCGACGTGGCGATTAAGCGATGCCTCAAAACCTTTGTAAACCACGCCCATGCCGCCACGGCCTAATTCTTCAACGATATCGTAATGACCCACTTTGCTACGCATGACCGGTTCCTTAAAATGTTTACAGCAAAACCCGCGCGGGCGGGCTTGAGCAAATGATTCTAGGCAATAACCCTGAACGCGCGTTGTCCTAACGTGGCGCGCAACCCCTAAAGTTGAGGCTCAGGGTGTGCGTGTCGAACTCTTTTCCAATTGTTTTAACCTTCGACATCAAACAAGATAATGACTGCGAACCATCGCCGCGAATTTTTAACCCGGCATTTGCCAAAACTGACGGTGGCGGGAGTAGGGCTGCTCGCACTTGATGCCTGCACTCCGGTTGCAAAAGATAGCGCCGTCCAGTGGCGTTTGCGCACCAGCTGGCAAAAGGAAATGCCAGGATTTTTTGCCGCCGCCGAGCGCCTGGCGCAACGCATTAACCACAGTTGCTCGGGGCGATTGAAGGTAACCGTGCTTGCGGCAGATTCAAATAACGATGCGTTCACTGTGTTTGATGATGTTGCCGCCGGGCGCGTCGAGATGGCGCATACCAGTGCTGGCTTTTGGCGCGGAAAAAGTGCCGCAACGGCATTTTTCGCAAGCCTGCCATTCGGTATGACCGCAAGTGAATCGACCGGCTGGATTCTTGCCGGCGAGGGCTGGGCGCTGTGGCGCGAGCTGTACGCCAATTTTGGTTTGGTGCCTTTTCCGGTTGGCAATACCGGCGCGCAAATGGCCGGCTGGTTTAAGCGCGAGCTCAAATCCTTGCGCGGCGTGCGCGGGCTGAAACTGCGCCTGACCGGTCTTGCCGCAGACGTTTGGCAGCGCATCGGTGGCGAGGTTGTAGCCCTTGATGGCGCGGCGTTGGTGGCGGCAATGAACTCGGGCGCGATTGATGCCGCCGAATGGATGGGGCCTTGGAACGACCTGGAATTGGGCCTGCATCAGGCGGCGCGAAATTATTACTATCCAGGCTGGCAAGAGCCGAGCGCAACTTTGGAATGCATCGTCAATCTAGGTGCGCTCAATGCGCTTGCGCCGGATGTGCAGACCGCCGTTGAAAGCGCCTGTTTAGCAAGCCACGCGGAAGAAACAGCGCTGATGAATGCGCGGAATCAGCAGGCGCTGTTGACGCTGGTGAGCGTCCATAAAATTAACGTGTTGCGCCTGCCGACAGATGTGATTACCGCGCTGTCACGCGCGAGCGAAACCGTGCGTGCTGAACTTGCCGCGCGTGATCACTTTGCCCGACGTGTGTTCGATTCGGCGATGGCTTTTCGCGAGCAAGCGCGTCAATGGCAGCAAGTTGGCGATCAGGCGTTCGTGACGGCGCGGGGCTGAAAAATGAAACCAGCGGAAAATCCAGCGCCACTCACACGGCCTAACTATCAGCTGATCGACGGACGCGTGGTGGATATCAATCAAACCGCCGCGCGCAGCGCGCCGCAGACGAGCGCAATAGTCGCCGCGTTAAAATTGATGCGCTTGCATCGGCCGGTCGGCATTTTGCTGCTGCTGATGCCAACGCTGGCGGCACTTTGGCTGGCTGCCGGTGGTGTGCCGCCAATGAGTACGCTGGCGATTTTTGTCGCGGGCGTGGTGCTGACGCGCTCCGCTGGCTGCGTGATCAACGATTATGCCGATCGTTGGCTGGATCGCAGCGTCGCGCGCACCCGTGATCGGGTGTTGGTGTCGGGTGCACTGAGCGGGCGAACTGCACTGATCTTGTTCGCCACCCTGATGCTGATTGCGTTTGCACTGGTGCTGATGACCAACTCAAACACCGTTGGGCTGTCGATAATCGCGCTCGTGATCGCCACGCTGTACCCGTATTGCAAACGCCATACCTATTACCCGCAGGCGGTTTTGGGGCTCGCGTTTAGCATGGGCATCCCGATGGCGTACACGGCGCTTGGCAAAACGCCCGATGCACCGGCCTGGCTTTTAGTTAGCGGCAATTTTCTCTGGACGATGGCGTATGACACGCTTTATGCCATGGTTGATCGCGATGACGATATCGAAGCGGGCGCTAAGTCAACCGCGATTTTATTCGGTGATCTCGACATTATTGCGGTTGGAATTTTACACAGCTGCGCGTTGCTGAGTTTCGCCCTGATTGGGCCACGCGCTGAGCTGCATTGGCCATTTTACTTCGCCCTCGGGCTTTGCTGTGTTCTGGTTGCGGTGCAAATCAAGCTTGCCCTAACGCGCGAAACGGCGGCATATTTCCGAGCGTTTAAGCTCAATCAATGGCAGGGCGTGGTGCTGTTTGCTGGCGTTTGGATAGGGATTGTGGGTGCTGGGATATCGGTTTAAGCGCACCTCACTCAAAGTCATCCTGAAAATTGACATCCGGATTGGACAAAACCGCGTGCAAGAAAACCCGTCCGGGTGCACCGCTGGCGCCTAATGGCAGCAGTGTTTGCCAATCACTCCACCTCAAAGCGATATCCCGCCCCATACACCGACCCCACGCAGCCGGTATTGCTATCTATTGTGGCAATCTTGCGCCGAATGTTTTTAATATGGCTGTCGATCGCGCGATCAGCACTTTCCATCGCGCGCTCGCCGAGCCGATCTAGCAGCTGGTTGCGCGAAAATATGCGGCCGGGGTGCTTCATCATCACCGCAAGAATTTGAAATTCCGAGTTCGACAAGGCCAGCCAATGGCCACGCCACGCTATGCGCTGCGCGGGTTCGTCAATACTGTAGAGTGGGTTTTCAGGATCAGTAGTTACCTTACCTTCGGCGCGGCGCAGCAGCGCGATGATCCGAGCAATCACTTGGCGCGGGCTAAATGGTTTGGTGACAAAATCATCCGCGCCGCTATCCAAGCCCGCCAGTACATCCGCCTCGTCAACGCGCGCGGTCAGCATCAAAATCGGCACCGCGCTGAATTGACGAATCTCGCGACAAATGCTCATCCCGTCTTGAACCGGCAACATGAGGTCTAACACCAATGCGCATGGCTTTTCGCTGCGAACTGCCGCAACCACGGCAGCGCCGTCGGCGAATATGCGCGCGGTAAACTGGGCATTACGCACATAATCTGCCAGCAGTGCCGCGATTTTTGGATCATCCTCGACGATGAAAATCGTGCGCGGTGGATTTGTCGTCGGGTTCGCGTTCGGGCGCAGTGCGTCATTTGCGACCGTCATGTTGTACTCGCATCCAATGGCAAAACGATACGCAGGCAAAGCCCGCCCAGCTCGGAACTTGCGGCTGCAATGCTGCCGCCATGGGCGCGCACAATTGATTGACACACCGCCAAGCCCAGGCCACTGCCGCCAGATACGCGCGCGCGCGATGCCTCAACCCGGAACAGCGGCTCGAATAAACGTCCTAAAAGTGCCTTCGGTACCGCCGGCGCACTGTCATCGACACTTATCTGTGCGGTGTTGTCAAGCTGGCGCAACACGACGCGCAGCTCGCCGGGTGCATCGGTATAGCGCAGGCTATTGCTTAGTACGTTAGCTAACAATTGATCAACACGGGTGTGATCCCACACCACAGCCAAGTGGCTAAGTACACCGCAATCAACACGCAGGTCGAGCTTTGCTTGTGCAAACGCTGCGGCATAGCGCGCCACGACCTTTTCGATGATCCTTACCGCATCACACGGCGCGAATTCACAGCTTGCGGTCGAAAGATCAGAAACCGCGAGAAAATGCAGGTCATTCACTAATCTTTCCAGACGCTGCGCTTCCTCGGACAAGGAATGTACCGCGTGCATATCCACGACACGCACACCCTCCCGCAACGCGTGCAACTCACCCACCAATACCGACAGCGGCGTGCGTAACTCATGGCTGATTTCCGCTAGCCAACGGCGCCGCGCGGCATCAAGCTGCTGCAAATTCACTGCCATGCTATTGATGTTTAGTCCCATTGCCGAGATTTCATCTGCGCCATTGACGTGCACCCGGGCAGCAAGATCCCCGCCTGCAATCGCGGTGGTGGCGCGCTGCATTTCTAAGAGCCGTGCGACCCCGGAGCGCGCAAAAAAATACGCCACTATTGAGGCTAGCAATAGCAAAACCACCGTAAGTATTGCCGCATCGCGGTACTGTCCATGGAGAAACCGCACGTCTAGATCGTGCGGCACCCGACTGGGTGGCAATAGTTTCGCGTACGCGACTGTGATGCCCCCGACTTTAATCGGATGCTCTAGCATCACCGGTTGCAGCGCGGGCTTAGGCCCCAACATTTGCGCGCCCTGCGCATTGAAAATCAACACGCGCAGCGCAAAAACTTCAGGCGGTGGGCGCCCCTGTCTGTCCGAAGGTGGGCGGTCAAAAGGCGGGCGGTCATAAGGCGGGCCTTCTAAAGGCGGGCGGTCATGAGGCGGGCGGGGCCTTTGCCGTTCGGCTCTCGGAGGCGGCGGCCTATTTTGCTCATTAAAATCCGGCGGCGTGTTCGGCACGTCACCGTTTCGAATCATCGCAGCATACATTTCAGGCCACGAGGCTGTGCCCGCAATTAACGCCGCAGCGTTGCCGCGTCGCGAAATCGCCTGTTCAGCGGCGGCAACAAACGCCTGCAGCTGTTCGTCGTCGCGTGCTTGTAAATAGCCGGTAAAGCCACGTTTTAGGTTAAGTGACAGCACAAGCGCCATCGCCAATGCCGCGAGCAAAGCGATCATTGCAACGAGGAAAAATAGCTTATGAAAAAGGCGTAGGCGCATGACGTTGATAAATTAACTCAGGAAACATGAGGCTAACAGGCAATTGCGGATGCAATTTGAGCGCGCTGAGCAGGGCGGCTAACACTTGTTTGCCGTGTCGCCTGTTCGGCGAGACTTGTGCCGTTGAATCGGTCCGCCGACCCTTTAATTTGCCGCTGGCACACAAAGTTGATCTCTCCGGCACGCGAAATTAACGCCAGAACGCATAGAATACCGCGCGCAGCAAACCGCTCCGCAGACTAGGAAATAACGCATGCGACTCATCACTTTAACTTTTGCCTCAATACTGTCCCAGTCCGCCGTCAGCGCGGATCTAGATGCGCGCTTGGCGGGCGATATTGCGCAGGTCACACGGCGCGATGGTTCTGCAACTGAATCCACTCAATTGGGTGCAATGACCACCCTGAATTTCAACGGCACGATGCAAAACGTGATGTTGGCGAAAGTTGCGGCAGGTGAGCTGGTTCTGGCCTGCGTCGATGATTTGCCCCAAGCCAACAGCTTTTTCGGGCGTGATTTAGCCGAAGCAGGGCTCGATTTTAGCAACGGTGTCGCCGATACCACGGCACGGTTCACGCCAGGGGCCGAAAACGGGGCCGCCGAAAATGTAGCGGCGCAGCACGGCATGACGATGGATGAGTTTCAGCGCTATTCGCGCATGATTGCCGATGCACAGGCGTTGCAATCTGCACGTGCGCCAACGACGCCTGCGGCGTTCACCATCGTCAATCAAGACGCTGCTGGTGAAGGTTTTAATGATGCGGCGGCCGCCTTTCCCACCGCACCCGGTAACCCTGGAACGACGCTCGGCGGGCAGCGATTGGCGCTGTTTGCTGAGGCCGCACGTATCTGGGGGCAAAATCTAGATGCCACTGTCACGATTCGTATCGGCGCCAATTTCGATCCATTGACCTGCACGGCGTCGAGCGCTGTTTTGGGCAGTGCGGGGGCGGCGGCTGGTCATGTAGATTTCGCCAATGCGCCGCAGGCTGGCACGATTTTTCATGGCGCTTTGGCTAACAAAATCGCCGGCAGTGATTTGAGTGCTGGCGTTGAAATCAATGCCCGCTTTAATGCAACGCTGGACAGCGGCGGCTGCTTAGGCGGGCGCACGTTTTACTACGGGTTCGATAACGCCACACCCATTAATACCGTCAATTTGCTGGTCGTGTTGCTGCATGAATTTGGCCACGGTTTAGGCTCATCAACCTTTGCTAATTCGGCAACCGGCGCGCTTAACAGTGGTTTCCCAGATGTCTGGACTACGCGTATGTTTGATAAAGCGACGGCGAAATTTTGGACGCAAATGACCGATGCCGAGCGCCAAGCGAGCGCAATCAATAACGGTAACTTGGTGTGGGACAGTCCAAGTATGCGCATCGCAGCACCGGCATATCTAACCGCAGCAGTCGACAGTGCAGGGCGGGTGAATCTATTTGCGCCAACCACGTTGCAACCGGGCTCATCGGTGTCGCATTTCGACAGTTTGGCGTCGCCCAATCTGCTGATGGAACCGGCGATTAACTTGAATTTACCGCTAACGCTAGATTTAACCCGTCAACAGTTTCGCGATATTGGCTGGGCGCGCGACAGTAATGGCGATGTCACGTCGGATGCTATTGTCAGTGTCGCACCGGCAAGCGGCACCTTAACTGCCGGGGCACTGCAGACGATTACTTGGACCAACTCCGGCGGCTTTAATAAAAATGTGGCGATTGAATTTTCCACCGATGCCGGGGCCAGCTTTAGCGTAATTGCTGGTGCCAGCGATTTAAGCAACACCGGCAGTTTTTCCTGGATGGTGCCCAATACGCCAACCACGCAAGGCCGCATCCGCGTGCGGGAAACGACCTATGCCAGCCCAGCTGGGATTTCAACTGCGAACTTCTCGATTGGATCAGCGCCGCTGGATCTATTGTTTCGCAACGGCTTTGAATGACCTAAGGTCTATTTTTGGGTTCGTCTGTTGACGCCGTTGCACTTGGTTACCGCTAGACTCAAGGCTGTTCCCTAAACAGCCTTCAAACCATGAGCAGTGATACCCCGAAAACGCCACAAAAATTGACCCCGTTGGCGGCACTTATTTTTTCTTCGCGCTGGCTGCAGTTGCCGCTTTATCTGGGCCTGATTGTGGCGCAGGGAATTTATGTCATACAGTTTTTACGCGAGCTAATGCACTTATTGCACGCTACTTTTGGTCACGTTGAGGCCGTGGCTGGGGTTGTGCAACACAACGCTGAAACTATGCTGATGTTGACGGTTTTAGGTCTAATCGATGTCGTGATGATTTCCAACCTGCTCGTGATGGTGATCGTGGGCGGCTATGAAACCTTCGTGTCGCGCTTAAATTTAGCCGGCCACCCAGATCAGCCTGAATGGCTGAGCCACGTCAATGCGGCGGTGTTAAAAGTCAAACTGGCAACCGCGATTATTGGTATCAGCTCGATCCATCTGCTGAAAACCTTCATTGAAGCGGGGGCTTCGCATTCGCAGCTCAGCAATGATCAAATCATGTGGCAAACGATTATTCACCTGACATTTGTCGTGTCAGCGATCGCGATTGCGTATGTAGATCGGCTGATGCAGCCGGCGGTTGGGCACGTCAAGCCATCGCCGGTAGAGTCTCGCGATGAGCGACACGGCAGAAATGAGTCCTCGCTCACTCGCAAAAAACGTGGTTTTTGCTGCCTGATTGCGG
>JANNYO010000656.1:0-1839 GCA_031410115.1 Rhodanobacteraceae bacterium
TGCGCCACGGTCTAATCGCCGGTGAAAACTTTGCCGCCAAAAGCATGGTTAACACAGCCCCAGCGCCAGGTGCGGTGCGCAGCCAGCCGAGGCCTTCGGGGCCGACGTGCAAAATATCATCGGCAAAGGCGGGCAAAATTGCGACCACGCCGCCAAACAGCACCGCTACCAAATCCAGGCTGATTGAGTACAGCAGTATTTTTTCACTAAAAACAAAAGCAAAGCCGGTTTTTATGCTGAGCCACAGACTTTCCCGTGCGCCATCAGCAGCGTCGCGGACGACCCCTAAGTTTGGCAAAAAACAGCTCAGCACGGCTGTTGCTGCGGCAAATCCGGCGGCAACCCACAGCGTATTTTGCAAGCCAATACGCAGATATGCATAACCTGCTAATACCGGCGCAGACAGCATGCCCGACTGCCAAAATGTGCTCGACCACGCCGCTGAATTCGCCTGATACTCTGGTAGCACCAGCTGCGCACGCAGACTAGCCGCCGCTGGGGTGTACAAACCACGTGCCAGGCCAGTCAAAGCCACCGCGCCATAAATGATCCAAAGTGCGTGTCGGGTTGCGCCTTTGAGCTGCAGGCTGGGCGCGATATGGGCTAGCACACACGCGGCAATCGTGATGAGCATCAACATCACCAGCATCTGCGTGCGCCGGTTCAAACGGTCCGCCAAATGCCCACCAAATAACGCAAGCGCCATAAACGGAATTGCCTCCGCTAAACCTAACAGCCCCAACATCAGCGGATCTTTGGTGATGCGATACAGCTCATACCCCAACACCACCTCTTGCGCCATAAACGCCAGCGTCAGCAAAAAACTGCCAATAGATATGCGCAAAAACGCGCCGTTTTTTAAGGCGTCAAACATGGGTTATCTGCATGATTCAGTCGCGGGTCTTTGCGTAAGTTGAACCCTAGTATCGGCAATTTTGGCGGGTCATGTAACAGCCCCGTTGGACTTTCAAGCCGCATACCGGCATAAACTGTGGCATCAATTCATTGACCCATTGCAATGCATGAACAACTGGATCCAAACCCTGCCGAAAAGTTTGCGTGCGCTTGCCGATTGTTGGCAAGCGGCTCAGCCACTGCCCGCCGAATATGCAAGTCGGCTGTGGCAGCGTCTGCGGATTGAGTGGAACTACAATTCCAATCACATTGAAGGCAACACGCTGACCTATGGCGAAACGCTGCTGCTGTTGATTCATGGACGCACGCGCGGTGACCACTTGATGCGTGAATACGAAGAAATGCGTGGTCACGACGTGGCAATCGAACTTGTTCGTACGCTTGCGCAAGAGGCTCGCCCGCTCACCGAGGGCGACATTCGTGATTTTAATCGCATCGTATTGAAGGAAGGTTTCTGGCGTGTCGCGCAGACCCCGGACGGCGAGCAAACACGCAAATGGATTGAACCAGGGCGTTATAAAACCGCCGCGAATCATGTGCTGACCACAGCCGGCGAAGTCTTTCAATTTGTCGCACCCGAGGCGACGCCAGCGGCGATGGCGGATTTTATCGTGTGGCTGCGGCGCGAGCTTGAAGTACCGACTTTGCCACTGCCAATGCTACTCGCGCGCACACACCATGAGTTCATTCGCATCCACCCATTTGATGATGGCAACGGGCGGGTGGTGCGTTTGCTATTGAACTACGTGCTGCTGCACGCAGAGCTGCTTCCGATTGTCGTCAAAAGCCGAGAACGGCGCGGCTACTTGACCGCAATTGCGTTAGCGGACGCAGGCGATTTAATGCCGTTAGCGTCGTACCTGACATGCTTCCTCCCGCCCCCCGCTACACTTCGCGAATCTGGACTTCGGCGCGATTGAAAAC
>JANNYO010000657.1:0-10352 GCA_031410115.1 Rhodanobacteraceae bacterium
CTAGGTTCCTCACAAATGGCGGCGCCAGACGCTGAGAAAGCCGACTCCGCCGCGCAGTCGGCAGCGGTGTTGGTCAACGCAATTAAACACAACATCACACCACGTCAGATTATTACCCGCGCCTCGATTGAAAATGCGGTAGCGCTGATTATGGCCACCGGTGGCTCGACCAATGCGGTGCTGCACTTTTTAGCGATTGCGCATGCCGCAGAAGTGATTTGGACCCTCGATGACTTTGAGCGTGTGCGCCAGCGTGTGCCGGTTTTGTGCGATTTAAAGCCTTCGGGCAAGTATGTCGCGGTTGATTTTCACCGCGCCGGCGGCGTGCCGGCGGTTTTGAAAGTACTGCTGGATCAGGGGCTTATTGATGGTAGCTGCCTTACGATTACCGGCAAAACCATGGGCGAAGAATTAGCCAATGTGCCCGCACTGCGCGCCGATCAGGACGTGATTCGCCCGTTCAATAATCCGATCTATCCGCATGGGCACCTAGCGATTTTGCGCGGCAATTTGGCACCGCGCGGCTGTGTCGCGAAAATCACCGGCTTAAAAAACCCAAAAATGACCGGCCCAGCACGCGTGTTTGACTCCGAGCCCGAAGCGATGCGCGCGATTACCGCCAAAGAAATCCTTGCCGGGGACGTCGTGGTGATTCGCTATGAAGGCCCAAAAGGCGGCCCGGGTATGCAAGAAATGCTGGCACCGACGGCGGCGCTGGTCGGCCAAGGATTAGGGGAAAGTGTCGGTTTAATTACCGACGGACGCTTCTCCGGCGGCACGTGGGGCATGGTGGTCGGCCACGTGGTGCCGGAAGCCTTTGACGGCGGCCCGATTGCACTGATCGAAGAAGGCGATTCGATTTCAATTGATGCGCATACTTTGTCGGTTTCGCTCAATATTTCAGATGCGGAAATGGCCGAACGCCACGCGCGCTGGCAGCCGCGCGCGCCAAAATACACGCGCGGACTGTTGGGCAAATTTATCCGTCTAGTTGCACCGGCAGATTTGGGTGCGGTGACGGATTTGGCGTAAATCCGGCCCCCGTCTTCGCCGGCTGCTCTGAGGGTTCATCAACGACACCTGACACCTGTCACCTGAAATCCATGACAGCGCCAACTCGTTTGCCGACAAACCGCATGCTCTGATTGCGCCGTCTACACAGGCCACAAATAGGCAGGCAAACACAATGAGTTTCGCGCGTTGGGATCGAGTCAGTAAACGCTACGGCGCCAAATTGGCGCTGGATGATTTGACGCTAGAGATTGCACCCGGCGAAGCGCTGGCACTGCTGGGTGCGAATGGCGCGGGCAAAACCACGGCGGTGCATCTGCTGTTGGGCCTGATTGCGCCGGATTCTGGTGCGGTTTCGATTGCCGGTAAAAACCCGCAGTTGGACGCCAGCCGGGCGCAAATGGGCGCGGTGTTACAGGTGGCAGCGCTGCCGGAAAAACTCAGCGTAGCTGAAGTTTTAGCCCAGCACGCGAATTTTTATCCGCACCGTTATGCCGTCGCTGAGGCGCTGGAATTGGCGCATGCAAGCAAACTATCGAGCCAGCGCTGCGCCGGGCTTTCCGGCGGTGAGCGGCGCCGGGTTGAGTTCGCGCTAGCGGTTATTGGCAAGCCGAAACTGTTGATTTTAGACGAACCCACCACCGGCGTTGATGTGCCGAACCGGCGCGCGCTGTTGGAAACCATCGCCGAATTTAAGCGCCAGGGCACTGCCCTTGTGTTGACCACACATATTTTAGCCGAGGCCGAAGCGCTGGCGGACCGGGTTGCGGTGCTGCGCGCCGGGCGCATGGTGCTGCATGATCAAATGCATGCGCTGCGCCAATCAAACACAGCAGTCAGCCAGCTGGCGGGCATAACAGAACTGACCGACGCGGTGCTATTGACGCTGCCCGGCGTGCAGCAGGTGCAAAAACGGCGCGGCAAAACGCAGCTGAGCAGCACGCATCCGGATGCCTGCCTGCGCGCGTGGCTAGCAAAGGATTCGACCCTGCACGCCATTGAAGTCAACGCCAGTAGCTTAGAGGACCGTATTGAATCGCTATTACGTGAGGACGCATCGGATGAAAACTAACGCGCTAGTTGTTCGCCGTGTCGCACGTTCGGCGAGACTTGTTTTAACCGAAGCCCGGTTCGAGCTGAAGAAAATCTTGCGCAATCCTGGCTTCACGCTGCCTGCGCTGGGTTTTCCAGTGGCTTTTTTTCTGCTGTTTTGCTTCGTCTTACCGATGGGAAAAAACGTGGGCGAAATCCGCCTGACCCTGTTGGCAAATTACGCCTGTTTCGGCGCGATTGGTGCGGCACTTTTTGGTGGCGCGGTTTTGCTTGCGGTTGAGCGCGACACGGGTGTGTTCAAGCTCAAGCGCATCAGCCCGGCGGCGGTGCATTGGTTACTGCTGGCCAAGCTGCTGGCGTCAGCGGTGGTTTCGCTGTTCGGGTTTTTACTGCTCTACACAGTCGCAAGCGTCGTTGGCGTGCGCACGAATTTGAGCACATTTTTTGGGCTTGCACTGATCAGTGTTGCCGCAGCACTTCCCTTTGGCGCCATCGGTTTGGCGATTGGCGCGCGCTTTAGTATGACTGCCGCGCCGGGCGTGGTGAACGCGTTTTTTTTGGCGGGCTCAGCGCTTTCTGGGCTTTGGTTTCCACTGGCGATGATGCCGAAAATCATCAACCAGATGGCACCGTTTTGGCCGATGCACGCACTTGGGCAATTGGGTAGGCAAGTGGTCGGTTTAGAAACCTGCGACACCGCATGGGCGCTCGCACGCCTTGTTTTGTGGACACTGCTTGGCCTTACGCTGGCAAGCGTTGCGCTCAAGCGCAAGCCGTTTTGATCGCATAGAATCAGGCGATGCAAACTTTCCCTATTTTCAATCGCATTCGTGGCCGCTGGTATCCGAATGATCCAGATCTAGGCGACTTGCCGATTTTTTTGCTGTTCCACCTGACCATAATCATTGTGCTGCCGTTTTTTATTGGCATCGCCTTAACCCCGGCTTTCCTCGGTGCCACGCTGACAACGGTGGCGCTGTTTTTACCGATTTACTTCGCCGCGTGGCGCGCCAAAAGAAATGCGCACCTGATACCACTGGTGGTGGTAATGACGCTGCTGGGCATGGCCACCATGCAGATGAATCCGGGCGGCAACACCTATTTGGTTTTCGGCTGCGCGTTTGCTGCACGCATCAGCAAATTGCGTGGCGCGCTCTGGCTGTTTTTATGGGTGAGCTGCTGCGGTTTTTTTGCATCTTGGCGCTCTAGTTTCGGTTTTTGGAGCTATAGCTTTCCCATGCTGGTGTCCATCGGCGTGTTTTTTGGCAACCGGTGGAATATGAGTGCGGCGAAAAACACCGCACTGTTGCGCATGTCACAAGACGAAGTCGCGCGCTTAGCAAAAACCGCTGAGCGCGAACGCATCGCTCGGGATTTGCATGATTTGATCGGCCACACACTGACGGTCGTGGCACTTAAAACCCAGCTCGCGCGCAAGCTGGTCACGCGTGACCCAGAGGGTGCGATGGCGCAGATGCAGGAGTTGGAAGACTTGGCGCGCGAAGCATTAAGCGAAGTGCGCGACACCGTGCACGGCATGCGCAGTGCCGAGCTACCGGTGGAACTGGCGAAATCAAAAATGGCGCTGGGCGCGGCGCAGATCACGCTGCATCTGCAAATTACCGCGATAGCACTGCCGCAGGCATTAGAAAACGTACTAGCCTACGTACTGCGCGAAGCGGTGAATAATATTGTGCGGCACTCGCGCGGCAGCGATGCCTGGATCGCGTTGCGTCAAACTGCGGAAACCGTCACCTTGGAGATTCGCGACAACGGCCGCTGCTTAAAGCTCAGCGAGGGACACGGCCTAAGCGCGATGCGCGAACGCCTCGCCGCCGTAGGCGGACATTTGCACCTGACGCTTGGCAGTAAAGGCGTATGCATCCAGGTTAGCGCGCCGCATACGCCGGTGAAAAAACTGCTGGCACAACCGCGCGAGCACTCGGACGCGACACAGCCAATCGCGGCGGCATACTGATGATCCGCATACTCATCGCCGAAGACCAGCGCATGCTTGCCAGTGCGCTAACCAGCCTGTTGAATTTGGAGCCAGATATCCGCGTACTTGACTGCGTGAGCGATGGCGAAGCGGCATTAGCGCGACTACAGCTGGGTGATATTGATGTCGTGCTGAGCGACATTGAAATGCCGAAAATGAGCGGCTTAGAGCTTGCCGCGCGAATCAAAGATGCCGGCAATATTGCCTGCAAAGTGGTGATCGTCACCGCCTTTGCGCGCGCCGGTTTTCTCCGTCGGGCGCTGGATGCGGGTGTTAAAGCATATTTATTAAAAGACGCGCCGAGCGAAAAATTAGCCGACGTTATCCGCACTGTGCATCGCGGTGGCCGCTACATTGCGCCGGAATTACTCAGCGACACCTGGAGCGAAGCTTGCCCGCTAAGCGCACGCGAACGCAGCGTTCTAGCACTTGCCGGCGAGGGCTTAAGCTCCGAACAAATCGGCGCAAAACTGCATCTATCGACCGGCACGGTGCGCAATTATTTATCCGAGGCCATCGGTAAAATGGACGCCGCAAACCGCATTGAAGCGCATCGCTTGGCGCGTGAACGGGGCTGGCTGTAGGTTTGTTGTCACTTCGTCCCCAAGTCGCCCCGGGCAGCGCGACCGCGCACCTGTTATTCCCCCGCCACAGGCGCTGGTGTCGCAGGACAATTTGCCAGCGGTGCGACTAAAGTTGCCGCCGAAATCAGCTCTTTATTCGCTTGTTGAACCCGCCCGCGCGCGATTATGATCCAATTCGGCGGCTGTGCGCGACCTATCGATATTCGTTACATTTCCGCTGATGCGCAGGCGGCAGCAAATTCTTTGCGCCAATAAAAATATTGCATTGAGTCTCAAAGCGCTTGTGCGCGAAAGATCTCCGTTGCAAGCTAAAACGCTTCCCCAAACCTTGGCGCCACGCATGTATAGCTCACGGAATACCCTTTGCCTTGGCATGAAGGTTAATAAACAAGCAATTTTGACACTGGCTGCCGCCGTCATTATGCCGCTTGCCTTCGCATCGCCTGTCGGCACACCCGCGAATACTTTGGATGAGCTGGCGTGGCGCAACATCGGGCCATATCGTGGTGGTTGGTCAACGGTCGCGGTTGGCCTACCGACGCAGCCGCAAACCTATTTTTTCGGCGCAGCCGGCGGTGGCGTTTGGAAAACGACGGACGCGGGTAACACTTGGAATTCACTGACTGATCACACCCCGGTAACTTCAGTTGGGGCTTTGGCGGTGGCCCCGTCGAACGCTGACGTGATTTATTTAGGCGGCGGTCAGTCCCAAGCTCGCTATGACACTGCGCACGGTGATGGCGTCTATTCCAGCCATGACGGTGGCAAAACCTGGCAATCAATGGGCCTAAAAGATACGCGCCACATTGGTGATTTGTTAATCGATGGCAAAAATCCAGAGCGTGTTTTGGTCGCAGCACTGGGTCCTTTTTACGGGGCCAGTGCTGCGCGCGGCGTCTATCTAACTGAAAATGGTGGCAAGTCTTGGGCGCAAACGCTAAAAATGGATGCACAAACCGGTGTTGTTGATTTAGCTGTCGATGCCGCGCAGGCCAATGTCGTGTTTGCGGCGAGCTGGGAGGCGCGTAATTTCCCGTGGATGAGCTATTTTCGGCCGATGGTTGGCGCGGGATCTGGACTTTATAAATCCCTCGACGGCGGTGCCCACTTCAGTCGAATTCGCGGTGGCGGCTGGCCAGGTGGGGTTTTGGGGCGTGTAGGCGTTGCGGTTGTGAAAATGGGCGACCATCTGCGCGTTTATGCCTTGGTGGACCAAAAACCGACAGCCAACGCCGCAGGTGATTTGGTCGGCGGTGGGCTATTTCGATCTGACGACGCCGGGGTAACGTGGAGTCACATTAACAAAGATGCCGGTCTTGCGTCGCGCTATGTTGCGCGAATTACCATTGCGCCCAACGACCCCGACACCGTGTATGTCATGAACCGTTCGATGAAGGTGTCGCACGATGGCGGTGTCACGTTTAGCTTTTTTCGTGGCTCCCCAGGTGGCGATGACTATCACGATCTTTGGATCAATCCAAACGACCCGTCGAAAATGGTTGCGGCAAGCGATCAGGGCAGCATCGTTACCCTCAACGGCGGCGCAACGTGGAGTAATTGGTACAACCAGCCGACCGGTCAGTTCTATTGCTTGCATGCCGATAATTCGTTTCCTTATCATCTTTACAGTGGTCAGCAAGACAACGGATCGGTCGCAATTACCTCGCGCTCGGATTTTGGCGCGATTAGTTTCCGCGACTGGCACCCGGTTGGCGCCGATGAGCGCGACTGCGATGTACCGGACCCGACCGATCCAAATATCGTTTATGGCAGTGGCTTAGGCGGGCGGGTAGGGCGCTTTGATGCGCGCACCGGTGACGTGCAAAACATCACGCCGGTGCCGATCAATACCTATGGTTTGGATCCGCGCACGATTGACCAACGTTGGAGTTGGATTACGCCGCTGACGATCTCGCCTTTGCCCGATCACGCGTTGTATTTGGGCTCGCAGCAGCTTTATCGTAGTTTGGATCGCGGGGATCATTGGCAAACTATCAGCGGTGATTTGACCGGCCGCACGAAAACGGCTGAGCAATGTGTCGGCGATATTATCGACTCGGCACGAGCGCGTGCATGCGGCTTTGGCGTGATTTTTACCATCGCGCCTTCGCCGCACAGCGCCGATGAAGTCTGGGTTGGCACCGACAGCGGCTTGGTGCAGCGTAGTATCGACGGCGGTAAAAGTTGGCGCGATGTAAGCCCGAAAAGCTTGTCACCATTTGCTTTAATTAGCCGCATTGAGCTATCTAAAATTGATCGCAACACCGTCTACATTGCGGTTGATTTGCATCGCAAGAATATTTTCGCACCGATGCTAATGCGTAGCCACGATGCTGGCAAAACCTGGCAAACCATCAATAGCGGTATCGCACCAGATGAATTAACGAGCGTGATTCGCAGCGACGCGGTGAAAGCCGGTTTGCTGTTTGCCGGCACCGACAAAACCGCCTACACCTCACTCGACGATGGCGAGCACTGGCAGCCGCTGAATACCGGCCTGCCGAGTTTGTGGATTCGCGATATGTTGGTGATTGGCGATGATCTGGCGATTGCCAGCCAGGGCCGTGGGCTGTGGATTTTGGACAATGTTTCCCGGCTGCGCGGGCTTGCAGCTAGCCAAAATTTAACGCAGTCACAGCTGTTTACGCCGGCGACTGCGCTGCGGTTGCGACGCAATCAAAATAAAGACACACCACTGCCGCCGGAGTTTCCGGTCGGGGAAAATCCACCGCTTGGGGCAATGCTGGAATATTACTTAGCTAACGATGCCAAGCGCGTACGTTTGACGGTGCGCGACGCTGCGGGTGTGTTGGTGCGGTCGTGGGAAAGTGCGGAAAAATTACCAGAGCTGAGCGCCGAGCAATATTTTTCCGACCGCTATTTGGCGCCAGAAAAGTCACTCAGCGCAACTGCCGGCAGTCACCGATGGCTGTGGGATTTGCGTCATGCCCGCCCGGCGGCCAGTGCTTATGAATATTCGATTGCCGCCATCGCTGGGCAACGCACCGCAGCACTACCAGAAGGCCCGCTCGCGTTGCCGGGAAGCTACCAAGTTGAGCTTGAGGTTGATGGCGTTAAGCGCGTGCAAAGCTTCCAAGTCACGCTCGATCCACGCCTGAACTTAGATGCTGAGCAACTGAGCGCGATCTATCAATTTAATCTTGCCACCAGCAAAACGTTGACCGACGTTTTGCTGGCAATTGCGAATACAAACGCCGGCATAGCGGGTTTAACTGAAGCGGAAAAACGAACCGCTCCAGGTTTGGCATTGCAAACTAGGCTCAGTGGCACACCGCTTAAACCCGGGTTGATGCAACTTGCTGAAACATTGGGTGCCATGCTGACTGATGTTGAAAGCGCCGAACGCCCGCCGACTTCGGCACAGATGGAGCTGCTTAAAAGCGTGCAAACGACTCTTTCTGCCGTGTCGCCTTCCGGCGCGACTTAGCGCGATATTGCGGGCGGGGGTCAGAAATTTTAGTCGTTTTGCCATACGCCAAGTAGACGAAATCCAAAAACTTCCCGTTTCGCTATGGTCACAATTTTTGCGCCTACACTTTCCAATTACCTCCGGGGAGTGGTTTGCATGGCCTTTTTACCCGAGCACTCAGCGCACTATTTTTCACCACCGCGGCGGCGCAATGCCTAGCCCAGCCAGTCCACCCCCATTCCCCACATCGAACTCGCCGGTTCTCACGATCTAAATTCCGACGCTGTCGGCGCCATGCCCGGTTATTTTCGCGTCGATGAAGGTGGCGCTGCCTGCTATACGCTAGCCATTTTTTATCCCTGCCCGGCACCGCTGGTTTATCGCCTAAACTATCGCTGAGGGCTGGACGCTGACTGGGCCCCAGCTTATCGAAGCACGCGAGCGCTTTATTGCCCTGAAATAGATCACTGTTAGCAGAAACGAGAAGAAACGAGTTGACGCACGCACGCGCGGCCAAGATGCAGCACGCGCCGAACAGCTGGAAAGTTGGCTAGTGCTGGAATTGCTGCCCAACGCTCAAATTTTGCCGATGGATGCCGCGGTAGCTCGGGCGTGGGCGATGCTGATGCATAAACGCTCGGATACATTATCTGAGGACGCACTCATCGCAGCGACGGCATTGGTGCATCAACTCACCGTTGTGACCCGAAACGTGCGCGATTTTTCCGCACTCAATGTCGCCTGCTTGGATCCGTTTGTCGCGGTTACTTTCTGATCTTCGATCAAAATATCATAGAAACCGTTCGTGCTGAGCCTGTCGAAGCAGGTAACAGCAGACTTCGTGATGCCAAATGCCTTTAACCTTCCTAGCTGCTCAGGTTGCCAACGATATGGCTTTCTCTGGTTTTTGATGACCATGCCATCGAGCCGAGCCCCCTTAAACCTAGATCCGGCAGTTGACCGCTCACTAACTTCTATAAAGCCATGAATTCATTGAAAAACTCAAGCATTTTAAAATTCACCCTGTGGGTGAGCACGCTACAGACAAGATTGCACGCTTTTTTGCCGCCCCAGCTTCGTTGTTTCGTCCTTGCAGGCAATGAGCATGCGGCGTCCTCACGCCTTGCTGGAACGCCAAAACATATTGGCAAAATTCGGGGCACACTCTTGTCCGTCCAACTACCGGATCTAGGTTAAAGCCTCGTAAAATTGGACGTAAAAGTGCGCTTCGCAACTTCAAGTTTGAGGATTTCGATTAACGAATCAACACCGCGACGTCGGGATGGACCGCAGCAAGCGCTTGATCAAAGGTAGCGAGCTTTGCACCGTGTTTGCGCGCCAGTGTGGCTAGGTAGGCATCCGTTACCTGGCGATGCCCAAGGATAGCTGTCCACGGCAAGTCCAGCGCATTGACATCGTCGGCGATGAACTGATGCTTGGGGTGGCCGCAAATGCTCGCGAGAACAGCGACGCCGTCCGTCAGCGCCAGCGTTCGATCAATTTGCGCGAGCACCCGAACAAAACCGGTCTGCGTAATCGGGCAGGTTGCGAACGTCTCCGAAAGCGCGCAGAAGTAGCGCTCTGCGGCCGCTTTGCCTTCGTGATCCCGGCTACTGAGCGCAATCAACACATTCACATCCAACAAGATCACGTCGTTTCCATCAAGGATGCTACTTCCGCGCTCAAAATCGGCCGCCCCACGCTGAGTGTGAGCAACCCAGTTTGGGGGTTGGGTAGCAGTGTCGGGCGATCCGCAGGCGCTATATTGCCGCGCAATGCCAGATCCGTGAGTTCAGTAATTAACTGCCCAAGGCTGATCGCGCGTTTTGCTGAAATCGCCTTCAGCTGACGATGTTTAAGCTCTGGCAAATCGATGGTGGTTCGCATGTTCATCATCCGCATCAAATGAATCACGGGCATCATAGCTTAGATTTCGGCTCTTGGTGAACAGATGGTGTAGTCAGCAAAGGTGGGCAAACTGAAATAGATGACGTTGCTAGCGCAGCGACCTTCAACCCGGATTTTCCATTAGAAGTCGTGATGATCGCGCAGGATTTTGAATTCACAGGAGATTTTCCGATTGAGCGCAATACCAAGGTGTATTGTCGATTGAGGAAAATTTCCTGTGGATTCAAAAGACTAGCGAGGGCGCGGCGGCTAATGGAAATTCCGGGTTCAAGGTGCTGCCAATGGATGGCGCTGCATTTAGGCTATGGGCAACGCTCATTCACCGGCTCACGGTCGTCACGCGAAACGATGCTGATTTCGCTGGCGC
>JANNYO010000658.1:0-6093 GCA_031410115.1 Rhodanobacteraceae bacterium
ATTAAGCATCGCAAAGTCCGCTGCTACATGCTTCGACAGGCTCAGCACGAACGGTTTCTATGAGGTTTTCGGATTTATCGATGATAAATGCCAGATTTTCCAAATGGCAAACGTTCAAACATATTCGAGCCGAATCAATAATGCCCATTCAACAACTCCGCCTCCTGCCCAATCGCCTCCAGCGCCGCTACCCGCGCGGCTTCATTTGGACTGAAGAACTGCGCGCGCAGCGGCGCCCGTGCGGCATCGCTAAGTGCGTGCTGCTGATCACGCATCGCCAGATAGCGGCGCACCCTGCGGGAAAAATCGGCCTGAGTTTGCTCAAGCGCGCTAAAGCGTTCGGCGGCCGCCGCGCCAAACATCTGCGTGCGCAGCTCCGATCGCGCACCCGCGTTTTCGGGCAGCGTGAGGGATAGTTTGCGATCCAGCGCCATTTGCTCGACGTAATTTTGTGCCAGCATCGGTGGCAACTGTTGCACAAGTTCCTGCTCCCGCTGGGCACGAACGCCCGCCGTCAGGGTGCTGTCATGCGCGAGTGCTAGCCGCTGTACCGTGAACTGATCCCAGGCTTGCTCGTGCGCGAAAAAAGCGGATGCCAAATCTGCGCCGAGCATTTGTCGGCGCAAATCAATCATTGCCGCCAAGCGTTCGGCGGGCGAAAGCGCCTGCATTTTGGCTGTCGCAGCGTTCAGCGCGCGCGCATAACTTAGATAGTTTGCTAATAACAGCTTCAGCTGCGCCGCAACTGCCGGGGCATAGTTTGCGTCGAACTGCGCTTCGATCCAGACAAGCAATTGCGCGTTTGGCAGCTCGCCCGCGCGGCTGAGGTAGTAATCAAACACGCGCCGCAGCTCAAGATTCAGGCGGACTTTGCCATCAGGGTTCAGGCTGACTTCGCCATCGACCGCGCTGCCCTGCAGCGAATTTCTCTGTTGTGGGATGGGCGACGCAGCTAGCGCCGGCGCCGGTAAAGCCGCAGGCGCTGTCGATTCCATTTGCGGCACATTTGCGGTGGGGCGAGTCGGTGCAGCTTGCGTTAATGGCAAGACGAACGGATTGACTGGCTTGGCATCTGTATCCGCCAACGTCATAGACGTCGGCCAAAAGAAACCCACAAGACCGCCGAGCACAAGCCCGCTGGCGGTGATACTCAGCGCTAATTTTTGCCAGCGTTTCACGGTTGATGCGGCGGACCGCTACAGGCCCAGAAGCTTCAGCCGGTTCGCCTGCGCCCGATAGACGCTGACGGGGCTTGAGCTAAACAGGCTGCGTAAGCCCAGCACCTGATTGATCTCATCACCGTGATTCCAGCTGTAGTCATCGCGCAACACCACGCCCCAGTGGCTAGAGCAACGTCCGACCAAACCATCGTTACTTTCCAAACCAAAAAATAGGCCGGCAGCGCCCAACAGTGGGTCAGATACATCCAAAAAATTAGTCAACACCGCCGTGCCGCCCATGGAGTAATAGCGCACGCCATTCACCACCGCAGCGCCCTGCCCACAAGCCGTTGTCGGCTTGCCCTGTGGAAAGCGCGCGTTGAATGTTGCCGAACCGGCCGTACTTAAACTAGCCAACGCGCCGAGCGCATTCTGCGGATCGTTGTCGCCAGAAAGCAGTTCAACGAACACCGACAGCGCTGTGACGAAGCCGGCCGCCAAACGCTCCTGCAAAGAACCGGGCGGCGCGATAGTCGCCAGCCCATCGGCGGTTTTACTACCCGTGTGCGGCGCACCAACACTGGTCATAGACGCCACTAAGTCCGGACGAACCGACGCCACATAGCGCGCGGTCGGGCCACCGTGACTGTGGCCGATCAGATTAAATTTCTGCGCACCGGTGGCGGCTTTGATGCTGTCCAAGTAACGGATCAACTGCTCCCCACGGACTTCTGAAAAGTTTGAACTTGACACGTTTGCGGTGTAAACCTTGGCACCACCGGCACGCAAATCGCCCGGAATACCGTAAAAATAATCGTAAACACCGAGCAAGCGATCAAAGCCGAGCAGCCCGTGCACCAGCACGATCGGATAGCGCGTTTGCGTGTAACCGGTGCTTTGCCCGTGTGCCGCGCGAAAACCAATCGTGCTTGACGCTAAGATGAGCGCCAAGAAAAGTCGTGCAAGCGTGTTATTCCACATAGTCCCTCCCAGGATGTGTCGTTGGTGGTGATTCGGATTGAGTCAATAGACTATACGGTGGCGTATGGTTGCTGCACGCGGCGGTGCAGCATTCAATGCAATACTTCGCCCCTGTTTTTGACAATTCTTAGGAAACCCACATGCCAGCCCTTCGCCGAATTCAAGATGTGCAGGGCACCGGCCTGTACTCACCCCTGAGCGGCGAAATTGCGCGGGTGCGTGGCGTGGTAACGGAAAAAATTCGCCAGGGATTTTTTTTACAGGATCCAGCGCCAACGCAATCCGCATCGCAAGATTTGGCGCAAAAGCCGCAGCCTGCGTCTAGCGCCATTTTTGTCTTTGCCACCGACCTGCCGCCCCTGCCCGGCCCGCTATTGGGTGCGTTAGTCGAAGTAACCGGGCGCATATTGGACTTCGCGCGCGAGGAAAATGAGCGCCCAACCACGCAAATTGAGCTACATGAAATCACGATCATCGAGGCCGTCGGCCCGCCGATTGCAACGATTTGGCTTAACAACAATACCGTTCCCGCCGATGCAGCAGTGCTGGCAGCCACGCTCAACAACTTAGAAGGCATGCGCGTTGGCATTCGCGCGGGTGCGGTGTTTAGCGCGCCGAGCAACCCGTTCGGTGACTACGTCATGCTGCCCTCGGGTATGGCGAAAACCATGCCGTTAAGTGCATTTGGCACCGCTGTGCTGGACGCGGAAAATCCGGAGCGCTGGCTGCCCAGCTTTCGTATTGCGCGTGTCGACACCGCACCCCTGGTGAATGTCGGCGATGTGCTGTTATCGGACGTGATCGGCCCGTTGAACTACCGTGCGGGTTCGCACCAAATTTGGGCGCGGGGGCCGTTAAAAGTTGAGCACATCGCGCATGATTTTATGACCGTGGCGAAAAGCCCCGGGCCGGAATACACCTCAGTGCTGACGCTCAACGCGTTTAATTTGGACACGCAACTTGAGCGCAGCGAACTGGTGGATGATTCACGCCGAGACATCGACCATGACGTTGCTGATCTCAGGTTTGAGAAACTAGCTGCCGTGATCGTTAAGCAGGCAGGCGCGCCCGCAATTATTGCGCTGCAGGAAATTCAAGACAACGACGGCGCTGAACTGAGCGCGGTGACTGATGCCAGCTACACCTTCGAGCGCTTAATTGCAGCGGTGAAAAAAATAGGTGGGCCTTTGTATCAGTGGGCCGACATCGCACCCGAATCCGGTGCGGACGGCGGGCAACCGGGCGGCAATATTCGCAATGCCTATTTGTTTGACCCGCAGCGCGTGGCGCTAGTCGCTGGATCACTAGAACGCATTGGCGATCAAATTTCGGCATTCGATGGCTCGCGCAAAGCCCTGATGGCGCATTTTCGGGTGTTGAGTAGCAATCAAATCTTAGCCGTGATCAATGTGCACTTGGCCTCAAAACGCCATCAAAACAGTATTTTTGCACCCAGTGCACCGGGCTTTGATGCGAAAGAGGCGCAGCGAATTTCGCAAGCTGAGGCGATCCGCGATCTGCTCGCTGGGCTTCACGATTCTGGTTTTGAGTACTACGTCACCGGGGATTTTAACGACTTTGATTTCAGTGCCACGCTAACAGCGCTGTGCGGCGAGGCCAGCATTAACTTGGTGCAAACCGTGCCGCAATCGGCGCGCTTTGACTACAACCATCGCGGCAAATTGCACACGCTGATGCACGCGATTGTGTCCAAACGCCAGGCCCAACCCGGTCGTTTTAAGTTTGAAATTCTCCACGGCAATGAGCTGACCGGCGTGCAGCCCGGCACCATGGGCACACGCGCAACTGATCATGCGTATGTGATTTCGCATTTGCGGGTTGGATCCTATTAGCCGCTGAAAAATATGCCAAGCTAGGCTGAAAGCCGATGTTTCAACCAAGCGCGCGCCATCGCCCAATCGCGATAAATGGTGCGCTCGTCAACCTGCAAAAGCTGTGCGATTTCACTGACTTCTAAGCCGCCGAAAAAACGTAACTCAACGATTTCCGCCATGCGGGCATCTAATTTTGCCAGCGCGTTGAGTGCTTCGTCCAGGGCCAGCAGGTCAGTGTTTTCTTCAATCGGCAGCGCCATCAGCTCAGCGATATCCGCGCGCTGCCAATGCGCGCCGCCGCGCTTGTCGCGCAGTTTGGCGCGCGCGCGGTCGATCAACACTTGCCGCATCAGCTTGGCGGCGGTGGCAAAAAAGTGTTTGCGATTCGTGATATCCAGCGCTTCGCTGCCCAGCAGGCGCAGGAACATATCGTTGACTAACGCGGTCGGCTGCAGCGTTTCATGGCCCGAGTTGCCGCGCAGCTCGGCGGCGGCGATGCGACGCAATTCGGCATAAACGTGCGGCAGTAGCGATGCCAATGCCGAAGCGTCGCCCTCTTGCCAGCGATGCAGCAGTTGCGTGACGTCGTTAGCGGCTTCTGACACGAGACACCTAGGCTATTTTTACGACAGAATATCCCATCAAACTGTTTGGCGCTCATCCTCAGTTAGCGGGCCGCAACCCTCGGGTTCGTTATTGCGCTCGTGCAACCGCAATTACGAATCGCAGGATAAGCTGTCACTGAATCCATAGCGTGCAGCGTGTCAAACGCTGCGCACAACGCTGTACACGCCCAAAAGTTTACGTGCGCAGACTGCAATGAAGCGCTTGTCCATGCACATAATTATGCTTGCCGGCGAGCATTTCAGCCGTTCCCAGAGCGCTTTGCCAGCACGCCAGCATAGTCGTTGATTGCGCTCAGCTGCGGCGATTCCGAAAACCGCGTTTGTAGCTGGGCGACCAGCTTTTGCGCGGCGGGCACATCATGCATTTGCTCGGCCAATATTTTTGCGGCGAGCAATAAATTGACGGGTGCCAGTTTATTCTTCGGGAATTTTTTGTAAAAGCCCTGCAATAAACTGATCGCAACTTTCGGCTCGGTTGAACTCAAGCTTGTCGCTAAACTGGCAAATTCTTCCGGCATGCGTGGTAAAAACGCGGCATCTAGTGCCAGGCATTCTTTGTATAAAGCCGTGGCTTCAGCGGGTTTTTCTTGCGCGATCAAAACGCTGAGCCAACTGCCGCCGTGTTCGACTAGCCCGGGCGTGTCGGGAATCAGCTTTAAGATTTTCCGGTAGCGCGTGTGCACCATGTGTGTGGCGCCACGCGCGTGAATCAGGCTGCGAAAGCGCGCGGCGGCTTCGGTTAAATTGCCCTGCACGACCAACGCTTCGCATTCGTCAATCGTGCCTTGCTCCGGGTCCAGCTGTGCGTGTATGCGCGGCAGCTCTTTTTGTCTAGGGATCAGCTCAAAACCAAGTGCTTCGTGGTACTGACACACAAGATAGCCGAGCAAATAAAAGCTCATCAGTGAAAAATAAAAGCTCACCGCGTTGGTCAATAAAACCGCTAGCGGCGTCCACAAAAACGTCAGCAGATCGGTCAAATAAAATTTACTAATGACAAAACAAATCGACAGCAACACCACCGCAAGATAGGGCCAGCCGATGCGCCCCATTGCTTCAAACCAGCGCACTGGATTGAGCGCACCGAGGGCGTTGCCTTCAACCGCAACCATGATTGAGGCCGCAGGATAACCCAACACTAAAATTAAGACGGTTGGCAGAGCAAAAATAAGCGGTAACAGCCAAACCGCGATTAAGCCCAATCCATAAATGCCAACAAATAGATAAATCTGCTGCCAGCCTTGATCTTCATTGACCGAGGTCGCGTACTCTGGCGCCTCTGAAGTGTTGCCACGCGCGGTGTGCAGCAAGACTTCAGCGCCGTATTTATAAACGTAGGCGATCACGGCTAAATCCAGGAAGGATCGCAGCAATCCAAACACCGGCAGATATGCCACCACCAACGCAAGTGCAGCGCCAATACCGATGACCAAAAGCGGTGCAGACTGCGCCGGATAGCGCCAGATATCGTTGAGCTTGGTCCAAAATGGC